>CAMCPF010000378.1 GCA_945876515.1 Candidatus Kuenenia stuttgartensis | reverse complement strand
GGCGTTCATAACAGGAGGACAGGCCGCAGCCCGTCGAGGAGATCCGGGTTGAGCCTGTCCTACGTGCGGCTTCTCCACTGGTCGCGAAAACTCTTCGCGGGCGCTGCTGGCAGGTCGCGAGTGGCCAACCAGTCACGGAGAAGTGGTGGGCGGAGGGCCTTCACGAGGCCGAGTGTTTTGCGGAAAACCGCGCCCCCGGTCGCAAACAGCCACGGACGCCGGGCCACCATCACAAACATCCGATGCCCGAGCCGCTCCCAACGGTTGGGCGCGGTCCGGGCGGCGTTGCGGCGGTTGTGGAGGAGGTGGTGGTGGATGTCGATCCGCACCGGACAGGCATCGGTGCAGGCGCCGCACAGCGAACTCGCCCCCGAAAGATGATTCCAGTCGGCGAGGCCCCGCAGATGGGGCGTGATCACGCTGCCGATCGGTCCCTGGTAGGTCGTGCCGTAGGTGAAGCCACCGACGTTCTTGAAGATCGGGCAGACGTTGAGACAAGCTCCGCAGCGGATGCAATGCAGGGCGTCCCGCTGCTCGGCGTCGGCCAGGAGCGCCGTGCGGGAGTTGTCGAGGAGCACGAGGTGCATCTCCTCGGGGCCGTCGGCCTCGCCGTCTCGCTTTGGGCCCGAATACAGCGTGTTGTAGCAGGTCATTGGCTGGCCGGCCCCGGCCGTGGCGAGCATCGGCAGCAGCACGGCGAGGTCGTCGAGCCGCTCCACAACCTTCTCGATCCCTGAGATCGCGATATGGATCCGCGGCAGGGCCACCGTGAGCCGGGCGTTGCCCTCGTTCTCCGTGATCGAGATCTGGCCCGTCTCAGCCACCAGGAAGTTCGCCCCCGTGATCCCCACGTCGGCCTCGACATACAGCCGCCGCATGTGCCGGCGGGCGATCATCGTCAGCTCCTCGGGGCTGTCGGTCGGCGGCGTGCCGAGATGCTTCCCGAACAGGTCGCTGATCTCGTCGCGGCGGACGTGCATGCAGGGGAAGACGAAGTGGTAGGGAGGCTCGCCGCGGAGCTGCTGGATGAACTCGCCCAAGTCGCTCTCCACCACGCCGTAGCCGGCGGCCTCGAGGGCGGCGTTCAGGTGGATCTCCTCGCTGGTCATGCATTTGCTCTTGATGACCGCCTTGGCATTGGCCCGCTCGAGCAGGCCCAGGATGATCGCTCGCGCCTCGGCGGCATCGCGGGCCCAGTGCACGATTCCGCCCCCGGCCTCGAAGTTGGCCACGAACCGGGGCAGGAGCTCGTCGAGCCGGTTGACGGCCGACCACTTGGCCAGGCTGGCCGCATCGCGGGCCTGCTCCCAGTCGCGGTAGCGGGCCTTTTGGGTGTCGCGGCTCGTGTAGTAGCCGCCGAGCGCCTTGCGGACGAATGCCCGGTGGCCGGTGTCACGGACGTGCTCGGCGGCGTCGTGGAGAAACTGCTTCTTGGCCGTGGCGGGCTCGTGGCTGCCGGGCGCGGGCGGATGAGCGGGGTTGGGGGCGATCATGAAGCCGCTCCTGCCGGAGACTCGGCCATTCCCGCCAGGATCTCGGCCAGGTGAACCATGCGCGGCCGCTTGCCCCCCGCGGCCTGGTTCTTGGCCAGCCAGCCGTCGAGCTGCAGCTGGCAGGAGGGATCGCTCGACACGATGTAGTCGCACTCCGTGCGGGCCAGGCTGCCCCCCTTCACCTCGGCCATCGCCGTCGAGACCATCGGAAACTTGACGCTGAACAGGCCGCCGAAGCCGCAGCAGCTCTCCAGCTCATCGCACTCCACGAGTTCGAGGTCGCGGACGGCCGCGAGGAGTGCCCGCGGTTCGTCCTTGAGCCGCAGCTCGCGCAGCCCGTGGCAGCCGTCGTGGTAGGTGACGCGGTGAGGGAAGCGGGCCCCCACGTCGGTGACCCCGAGCTTCTTCACCAGAAACTCCCCGAACTCGAATGTGCGGGCGGCGAGATCGAGGGCCGCGGGCTCGTGCGGCGTGTCGGCGAGCAGCTGGGGATAGAAGACCCGCATCATCGCCACGCACGAGCCACTCGGCCCCACCACCGCCTCGGCGCCGGCGAAGACCTCGAGGGCTCGGATCGCCACGGCCCGGGCCTCGTCCCAGTAGCCGGCGTTGTAGCTCGGCTGGCCGCAGCAGGTCTGAGCGGGGCGAAACTCGACCGCGTGACCGAGCCGCTCGAGCACCGTCGCCACCGCCAGGCCGACCCGCGGGGTCATCTGGTCGACAAAGCAGGGAATGAAAAGCGAGACGTTCATACCCTGGAGATTGTAGGCCGATTCCCCCCGGGGCGTAGGCGGCCGGGAAACCGTCAGTCGCGTGGCGGCATCACGTCAGCGGAGCGGTGGCCAACGCGCGTCCGCGTCGGGTTCCCCGAGAGCCGCGGTTCAGCGCACGACTACCCGCGAGGCGGCGACCCGCAGCGGCCCGCTGAGCGACGAGAGGCCCGAACTGGCTGCGGCCAATGAGAGCCGGCGGATGCCGACTCCCGGACCGGCTCCCTGGCTCACCGCGAGCGAGTCGATCCGGCCATCACCGTCGGCGTCGAGGCCGGTTGCGTAGGTGGGCAGATTGGCGGTGGCCAGCGCCGCGAAGGCTGCCTGCCGTGCCAGCACCGCGCCGCCGGCACGGCCGGAGTGGACCTCGAGCCGGGAGCCGCCCCGGCGGCCGCCGGTGACGATGATGTCTTCGAGGGCATCGGTGTCGTACCGGCCTGCCGAGACCGAGATGCCGCCCCGCAGCGAGGGCGAGAGCGGTGTGATCCGGCGGACGACCGTGGGCGTGCCCGACATGTCGTAGATCATGACTCGCGGCGCGATGCCCGCACCGCTCCCGACCACGATCTCGACACGGCCGTCGGCAGCGGTGGCATTGACCGCTGTGCCCTGCGAATACGTGCCCACGTCGGCTGTGGTGACCGTGACTCCGCCGATGAAGCCGGCGGGCATCGCCCGCACGGCTCGATCCGGACGGTTCGACACCGGATCGGCAGCGGACGGATCCACGAAAAACACGTGGACGCGGCCCGGCCCTCGCGAGGCCGCGGCGACGATGTCGGCCACGCGATTGCCGTTGATGTCGCCGACGGCCACCTCGACGCCGCCACGGTAGCCGGCACCGAACGGCAGCGTGCGGTAGGCCACCAGTTCCGTGCCGTCCTGGCGGAAGACACGGATCTCACCCGCCCGGCCGGGGCCGGAGGCGGTGATGATCTCTTCGGTCTGATCGCCGGTCACATCGCCCAGCGATACCCGCACGCCCCCCTTGAACCAGGGTTCATAGGCAAGGAAACGGTTGACGACGGCCCCCGTCGCGGGATCGACGACGGTGACCCACGGCCGGCTCGCAGCGCCGATATCGGTGCCGGTGACCAGCACCTGCGGACGGTCCGGAGTGGGATCAGGATCCGGAGTGGGATCAGGGTCCGGAGTGGGATCAGGGTCCGGAGTGGGATCAGGGTCCGGAGTGGGGTCGGGGTCCGGAGTGGGTTCGGGGTCCGGAGTGGG
>CAMCPF010000377.1 GCA_945876515.1 Candidatus Kuenenia stuttgartensis | reverse complement strand
CGCCTCGTAGACGGCCCGCTGCCGCGGCGTGAACCGGCCGCTGACGGGATAGGTGCGGGTGAGATCGGCGCAGTAGTTGGCGTAGGAAGCGCCCACGTCCACGAGCACGAGGTCGCCCGCGCGGCATTCCTGGTCGTTGTCGAGGTAATGCAGCACGCAGGCATTTTTGCCGGAGCCGATGATCGGCTCGTAGGCCATCCGGGCCCGCCGGCGGGTGAATTCCCGGGCGAGCTCTCCCTCGAGCTCGTATTCCATCACGCCCGGCTCGAGGGCCGAGAGCAGCCGCCGCAGGCCGGCGTCGGTGATGTCCACCGCCCGCTTGAGCAGGGCCACCTCGGCCGGGCTCTTGACGGCCCGCAGCCGGCGCATGAGTGGCGCCAGCCGCTCGAAGCGATGGAGCGGATAGCTGGCGATCAGCTGGCGGGCCATCCGCAGGTCGCGGTCCTCGACGTCATAGGCCGCCCGCTCGTGCTCGTTGGCGTTGAGCCAGACGCTCTCGCTCTCGCAGAGGAGCGCGTGCAGGGCGCCGGGCAGTTCGGTGAGCCAGCGGACCTTGGCGATTCCGGAGATCGCCCGGGCCTTCTCCTTCGTGAGCTTTTCTCCCTCCCAGGTCGCGAGGTGCTCGCTCGGCTGCCGCACGAAGAGCATCTCCCGCGCCGCCGGATCGATGGATTGCGGGCAGAGCACGAGCACGCTCTCCTCCTGCTCGATCCCCGACAGCCAGAAGAGGTCGCTCGCCGGATGGATCTTGAGCGTGCCGTCGCCCGATGTCGGGAGGATGTCGGCCGCGTGCACGATCGCGACGGCCTTCGGCGGCAGGAGCGCGACCAGCCGCCGGCGGTTGGCGGCGAAGAGCTCGGGATCGATCGGGGCGTGCCGCATGCGGGAGATGGGCCCTTGGGGGAGCGAGCCGGTCAGGTCACCAACTGCGGCTCGGTCTCGGGATCGTCCTCGGTCTCGGCCGCTGTGGCCAGCGACTTGGGCGGCCAGAAGGCGATCGCCAAGAGGGCGGCGGCGGCCAGGGCCATGAAAGTGGGGACGAGGAACAGCGTCTTGTAATCGACAACCTTGTCGACGGTGAGCCGGCCCTGCAGCGGGATAAAGAGCCACTTGGCGGCCAGGTCTCCCAGGCCCAGCACGAGCAGGTTGAACAGGCTCTGGGCGCTGCTCCGCACGTCCTTCGGGAAAGCAGCGTCAATGAAGATGTAGAGCGTGGCGAAGAAGAAGGCGTAGCAGATGCCGTGGAGCACCTGCACGGCGATGATCACCGCCTGGTTTTGCGGGAGGAAGGCGAAGACGGCGAACCGGGCGGCGTGGCCGAGGATCCCGAGGATCATCGTCGTCTTCCAGCCCAGCCGGGCAAGCACGCCGCCCAGTACCGCCATCGTCGCGATCTCGGCAACCTGTCCGATGCTCATCACCGGCATGATCCACTCGGGCTTGATGCCCACCGTCTTGCTCTTGAGGAAGTCACCCGCCATCACGAAATAGCCGTTGTGGATCACCGCATCGATGAAGGTGACCACGAACAGCACCAGCAGAAAGGGGTGCGCCAAGAACTTCGCCGCCTTCAGCCAGGCCAGGCCGTCCCCGGCCGCCGCCCGCTTCGGGGGCGTGTGGGGAAGCGACAGGCTGTAGGCCGCGAGGGCCAGGGATGTGATGCCCGCGACCAGGAAAATGTTGCGGCTGGCAGCGACCGCTTCAGCCCCTTCCTTGCCCTGGAGCACGAAGTACAGCGGCCAGGCTGCCAGGATCCAGCCGATCGTGCCGCCCATGCGGACCAAGCCGAACTCCTTCTGGGCGTCCTGCATGTGGGTGAAGGCGATCGAGTTGGAGACGGAAATCGTGGGCACGTAGAGGAGCGAGTGGACGAGCATCAACCCGAAGAACACGGGAAACACCCCCAGACCCGTTGCGGCGGCGATTTCGCGCGCCCAATAGAGCCCCAGGATCGCCAACCCGCCCACGAGGTGGCT
The DNA here is from genome assembly GCA_945876515.1 of Candidatus Kuenenia stuttgartensis. GTDB lineage: Bacteria > Planctomycetota > Planctomycetia > Pirellulales > UBA1268 > QWPN01. The sequence goes on along the minus strand of CAMCPF010000377.1, from coordinate 1,531 downwards.
GACGGCCATGAACTTTTCCGCGGCGAAGGTTCGATCGGCGAACTGGCTGGAGAAAAAGATGCCCACGATCGAGGCGATCGCGAAGGCGCTGCCCACCCAGGCGATCTGCGACTCGGTGAAGGCAAGGCCGTCCTCACCCATGTAGCCCCAGATCAGAGGCAGCCAGGCGCCCCAGATCGCGAACTCGAGCACCATCATCAGCCACAGTCGCAGGGTTGGCGCCGGAGCGCCTTTTGCAGCGGAGGTGTTCATGGCGAGGATGGTACCATCCGCTGCGGAGCCCGGAAATCCGTACCCCGCCAGAGGTTCAGCCAAAGGTCCCCATGCCCACCCCCGAACCCGTTCTCGTCGCCGGCCGCTGGCGGCCCGCCACGGCCACGGCCACGTTTCAGGCCTTCGACCCCGCCACCGCGACCGCCCGAGAGGCCGTCTGGCCGGTCAGCGCGTGGGCCGATTGTGACGAAGCCCTCGATGCGGCGGTGGCCGCGGCCGCCGAGCTCGCGCGGCTCCCGGCCGAGCGGATTGCCGCCTTCCTGGAACGCTTCGCCGCCCGCCTCGAAGCCCGCGGCGAAGCGCTCGTCGCAGCCGCGCATGCCGAGACGGGCCTGGCCGTGAAGCCACGGCTGGCCGACGTGGAACTGCCCCGGACGCTCGACCAGCTGCGGCAGGCGGCGGGAAGCGCCCGCGAGCAGACCTGGCGGATGGCGATGCTCGACACCGCCAAGAACATCCGCGCCGCCTGCTTCGGGATCGGCCCGGTCGTGGTCTTCCCCCCGGCCAACTTCCCGCTGGCCTACGGCTGCGTGACCGGGGGCGACATGGCCGCGGCGATCGCCGCCGGCAACCCCGTGATCGCCAAGGCCCACCCCGGCCATCCGAGCGTCTCCAAGCTTGCTGCCGAGGAAGCCCTCGAGGCCGCGCGCGAGACCGGCCTGCCGGCCGCGACGGTGCAGCTCATCCACGGGCTCGACAACGCCGACGGCGAGCGGCTCGTGGCCGACCCGCGGGTGGGCGCGACTGGCTTTACGGGCAGCGAGGCGGCCGGCCGGAAGCTCTTCGCGGCCGCGAGCGCCGCGGGAAAGGTGATCTGGGTCGAGATGGGGAGCATCAATCCCGTTGTCCTGCTCCCGGGCGCGCTCGCGGAGCGGGGTGGCGAGATCGCCGGCGAGCTCACCACGAGTGTGACCGGTTCGGCCGGCCAGTTCTGCACCAAGCCGGGCCTCGTTTTCTATGTGGGCGATGCGGCCGGGGCCTCGTTCACGGCAGCCGTCGCCGAGAAGTTCGCCGCGATCGGGCCGCAGGTGCTCTTGAGCGCGGCGGGCTGCAGCCGGCTCTCGGGCGGCATCGAGGGGCTCGTGAAGGCCGGCGCCGCGCTGCTCGCGGGCCAGGCCGCCGCCGCGGGTCCCACGAGCCACGTGCCGACGCTCCTCGAGGTGGCCGGCAGCGACCTGGTCGCCCGGCCCGAAGCGTTCGTGGTCGAGGCCTTCGGCAACGCGACGCTGCTCGTGCGGTGCGCATCGCTCGCGGAGCT
>CAMCPF010000376.1 GCA_945876515.1 Candidatus Kuenenia stuttgartensis | reverse complement strand
GTCCGCCGGCCGAGGCCATCGAGAAAGGAACCTTACCGTCGAGCGTCTTCACCTCCCATTCGGCCGCCGGCTTCCAGTCGCTGCCCGAAGTCAGCAAGTAAGCCGTCGCATCAGCCGCGGGGTCGGCGACGGTGCCGTCGGGCAGCTTCTCGGGCTCGAGAAGCACGTTTGGCATGATCGTCTTGGGGTGGTAACGGGCCGGCTCGCGGAGCCAGCTGTAGAGCCACTCCTTCCCCTTGGGATGCGCGAGCGCCTTGGCGCCAATCCGCGAGAGATTGGGGCCGTGGGTGCTCGTGGCCTCGGGGAAGTCGTCGTGCTGATGGCAGGCCAGGCAGCCCCGCAGCTGAAACACCTTCTTGCCGCGGGCCACGTCGGCCGCGGCCGTGATGCCACCGGCAGGGGCGATGTATTCGAACGGCTCGCTGGCCGAGGCGAGGTAGTGGATCATCGAGCGGATCTCGATCGGCTCGTAGCGCTGCGACTCCTCGAGGCCCTTGCCCTCGAGGTGCTCCCACAGACCGAAGAATCGGGGCATCTTCGTGGAGGGACGGAACTCCTGCGGGTTCCGCAGCCAGGCGTAGGCCCATTCGAAGCCGAGCTTCGCAGCCGCATGCCGCAGGCTCGGCCCGACCTTGGGGAACGTGCCCGGAGTCTCGGGCTCCTTGAGCATTGCGGCAAGTTCGTGGGTCCGCGGCAGCAACTTGCCGTCCTCCCCCTCGGCGGCATCCGCCAGAATCGCCCCTCGCAACCGGTCGCGGGCGGCCGCCCCGTCGGGGCTCGTCTTGACCTCGTTGGCCCAACGCACGACCGTTCCGCCCAGGCCGGCGAGGCCCGGGTCGGCGGCGATCGCCGCGGCCACCTCGTGGTAGTTCGGGTTGAGCCGCATGTCGGGCCCGATCCGCTTGTCAGGCCCCGCGTAGCCGTTGATCTCGTGGCAGCCGTAACAGCCGTATTGGCGAATCAGGTGGTAGCCCTCGACGAGCTTGGGGGCGGGCGGCTCGGGGAACTTCTCACTCGGCTCGAGATCCACCACCTGGTGGTGACACTTCAGGCAGTTCGACTCCTCGAACCGCTCCGGCCGCATCGGGAAGATCCAGTGGTGGTTATTGAACCAGCCGAACTCTTCATGCCAACGGTGGGCGTCCTTGGGTGTGTTCGGGGTGTGCGAGGCCCACTTGAAACTGGTGGAACTCCCCTGCCCTTCGTGGCAGATCGTGCAGCCGAAGGTCTTCATCGGATGGGGGCTCGAATCGCTGACGAACAAGTCGAGCCGCGGGTGGGTGGAGTAGGGTTGCGGAACACCGCGACGGAGCTTGACGGAGAGCGGACTCCCCCACTGAGGCGTTTCGAGCAGGGCGTCCACGGCCACGGAGGCAGCCGTGACGCGGCGGCCATTGACCTCCTCGATCACGTCGCCGGGTAGGAGGCCCGACCGGGCGGCTGCCGAAGCCGGTTCCGGATCCTCGTCGGCGGCGGTCGCCTCGGCCGGCAGGACCACGCTGACGGTCGGATCATCGGCCGAGAACACACCCCGCGGCGCCAGCCGGAGGCCGTAGAGAGCTTCGAGCGCGTCGTTGTCGACCTCATCGCGGCCACGATCGGAACCGGCGGCTTTCGCGGCTTCGATCAGCTTCCCGGCCGCCTCGGCCGAAGGCGTCGGCAGCGCGATCACGACCGACTCGGCCTCTGGGTAGGCCGGATCCTGCGGCGAGCCGGGCATGGTCTTGTCCATGCCCCGGTGGCAGGTGACGCACCGGTCGAACCGGGCGACATTGCGGAAGTTGTTATTGATGGTCAGGTCGGGCAGCCAGAGTTGCTCCACCTGCAGGGGCCCGTTGAAGGCGTCGAGCACCGGCAGTTCGAGCGCTGTCTTGCCCCAGTTGCTCCGGCGGTCGTCGTAGGTCTTTTGGAGGGCGGCGAGTTGCCCGCGGTGCTCGGCCACGGCCTTGGCCGCCGCATCCTCCGGAGCGGTGATCCGGCCGAACAATGCCTGGAGATCCTTGCGGTAGGTGTTGGATCCCTGGAACGCCAGGGTCGCGTCAGCCACTTGGGCCCGCTTGGCGTCGGCGATCGCGAGCAACTCCGACTGCCGGGCGGCGGGGGCCTCGTCGGCTACGGCTAGTTCGTAATCAGCGCGGTTTTTGTCGAACTCGGCCTTGCGGAGTTTCAGGGCGCCGGCCAGGAGATCCTCGCGGAACTTGGCCCGTTTCGTGATGTCGAGCATCCGCTCGAGCAGGTCGCCGCGGAGGGCGAACCGCCGGTCATTGAGCCGCCCGACCTCGTCTTTGGCCGCCTCGGCGACGCCCAGCTCAGCGACCCGCGCCTGCAACTCGGCCAAGCCCGTGATGTCCTGGTCCACCAAGACCGCGGCCTGGGCGTCTTCCGGCACCTGCTTGGCGGCGGTGACGAACGCTTCGGCGGCCTTCGGGTCGAGCGGGGCTCGACGGACCTCGGCCAGCGCCTCGGCCAACTCGCTGCCGCGGGTCCGATAGCCGGCCAGATCCTGTTGCTCGATCCGTGCGGCGGCCGACCATGTCTCGAGTTCGCGGAACCCGCGGGCGTACTTTTTCCAGGGGCGGTCGTGGTCGGCCGCGAGCATCGCGACCGTGGCCACGAGCAGCACGATCGCCGCTACGGCGAACACGACGTGCAGGATCTTGAGGTCGCGCCAGGTCTGTTCTGTTGCGGGCATCTTCAGGCAGCCTCAGTCGATCGGCCGGGAGGGAGCCGCACCCCGTGCGCACGGCACCACCGGACGGCCTTCAAAAGTTCAGCGAGATCTCGGGGATGGTCAGGATGTACTTCAAGTTCATCGTCCACCGAAGCACCATCTTCAGCGGCAGGGACAGCATCAGCAGCATCAGGTTGGCCATGATCATGTAGCGGATGAAGCCCATCTTCACGAACATGCCACGGAAGATCGTGACCGCCAGGAGCGGCGGCAGGGCCACGAGGTACAGGCCGAGCACCACCAATCCGGGCGCCTCGCGGAGCAGCACCGTGCCGAACTGCACGTATCCAGGCGCGTCGGCCGCCGCCCGCGGGAGAGGCCGGTCGAGCCACTTGACCCAGAACATCTGGTTCAAGTCGACGTTGTTGAGCACCTCGACCTTGTAGGGCGTCCAGTACTCGAACGGCCCGTAGAAGTTCCAGTTGGGGCCCCGGAGAAACGTGCCCAGGATGATCAGCGTGATCCAGAGGGCGAAGAAGCCGAACTGCCAGGTGAGGTAGGCAAACTTCCGCTCGGCGATGGAGTAGTAGCCGTTGCCCTTTTTGTTGTAATCCAGGTAGGGCATCGCCATCAGGCCGAAGACCACGAGGCTCGGAAGGACCACGCCGGCGTACCAAGGGTCGAAGTAGACGAGCATCTCCTGCAGGCCGAGGAAGTACCACGGCGCCTTGGAGGGATTGGGGGTCTTGACGCTGCTCGCCGGTTCCTCGAGTGGTGCCGGCAGGCAGATCGCCCAGATGAGCAGGAAGGCGGACACGGCCACCATGCAGATGAGTTCGGTGTAGACGAG
>CAMCPF010000375.1 GCA_945876515.1 Candidatus Kuenenia stuttgartensis | reverse complement strand
CGAGCCCACGATCGCCCCATCGGCCACTTCGCAGACGGCTTTCACCTGGTCGGCCGCCGAGATCCCGAAGCCGACCAGGATCGGCACGTCGGTCTGCGTCCGCAGCCACTTCACGCGGTCGATCAGACCCGGGGGCAGTTCCGTGCGGGCCCCGGTCACCCCGGCCACCGACACGCAGTAGAGGAAGCCGGTGGACTTCGCCGCGATCGCCGCGGCCCGAGCCGGCGGCGTGGTCGGTGTGACGAGTCGCACGAGCGCCAGCCCGGCCGCCCGGCAGGCCCCGTCGAGGTCGTCGGATTCCTCCACCGGGAGGTCCGGCACGACGAAGCCGGCGAGGCCCGCGGCCACCGCGTCGGCCACGAAGCGGTCGATGCCCCGGCGGAAGACGAGCGAATAGCTGGCCATCGCCAGGATCGGCATGGTCACCCGCGGAGTCACCTCGCGGGCCACGCCAAACACCTTCTCGAGCGTGATGCCGGAGCCGAGCGCCCGCGTGTAGGAGGCCTGGATCACCGGCCCGTCGGCGATCGGGTCGCTGTAGGGAACGCCGAGTTCGCAGAGCGACGCGCCGGCCCGGTCGAGCGCCTCGAGCACGGCCACGCTCGTCGCTGGGTCGGGATCGCCGGCGGTCACGAAGGGCGCCACGGCCTTGCGGCCAGCCGCCCTGTTGGCGGCGAACATCGCTTCGAGCGCGGCGATGGGCCGGGCGGAAGTCACGGCCGTCATGCCGGTCCCCCGTCCGCTGCCAGGCCGCGGAGCCGAGCGATCTCGGCGGCGTCCTTGTCGCCGCGGCCCGAGAGGCAGACCACCAGGATTTCGTCAGCCGGCCGCCTGGCCGCCTCCTCCACGGCCCAAGCCAGGGCGTGCGAGGTCTCGAGCGCGGGCAGGATTCCCTCGCGACGGGCCACGTGGTCGAAGGCCGCGAGCGCCGCGTCATCGGTCACGTTCGAATACTCGACGCGGCCGAGGTCGCGCCAATACGAGTGCTCGGGGCCGACGCCTGGATAGTCGAGGCCTGCCGAGACGGAATGCACGTCGGCTGTTTGGCCGTCGGCGTCCTGCAGCACGTAGCTCAAGCTGCCGTGCAGGATGCCTGGGGAGCCGAAGGAGAGGCTGGCCGCGTGCTGGCCCGGCGCGGTCGAGCGGCCGCCCGCCTCGATGCCCACCAGCCGCACCTCGGGGTGATCGACGAAGGGGAAGAACATTCCGGCCGCGTTGCTCCCGCCCCCCACGCAGGCCACCACCGCCTCGGGCAGCCGGCCAAACTGCCGGCGGCACTGCTCGACCGTCTCGCGGCCGATCACCGACTGGAAGTCGCGGACGATCCGCGGGAAGGGATGCGGCCCCACGACCGAGCCGATGATGTAGTGGGTGTCTTCGACCGACGCCATCCAGTCGCGCATCGCCTCGTTGATCGCGTCGCGGAGCGTGCGGGAGCCCGTCTCGACGGGGCGGACCTCGGCCCCCATCAGCCGCATCGCCCGCACGTTGGGCGCCTGTCGGCGGACGTCCTCCGACCCCATGTAGACCACGCAGTCGAGGCCGAACCGGGAGCAGGCCGTGGCGGTGGCCACGCCGTGCTGGCCGGCGCCGGTCTCGGCGATGATCCGCTTCTTGCCCATCCGCATCGCCAACAGGCCCTGGCCGAGCGTGTTGTTGATCTTGTGCGCGCCGGTGTGGTTGAGGTCTTCCCGCTTGAACCAGATTTGAGCGCCGCCGGCCTCCTTCGTGAGCCGCTCGGCGAAGTGCAGGGGGGTGGGCCGGCCCACGAAGGTCGAGAGCAGCCCGTCGAGTTCGGCGGCAAACGCGGGGTCGGCGATCGCCTCGTCGTAGGCCCGCTCGAGTTGGTCGAGCGCCGCGGACAGGGTCTCGGGCACGTAGCGGCCACCGAACCGGCCGAACCGGCCGAGAGCATCGGGGACGCTGGAGACGGGAGAATCGATGGTAGCCATAGCGACATTGTAACCGGCTTCGGGGAGCGGCCCATTGGGGAGTGGCCGGGTTCGCGGAACGTCGTCGGCGACGCAGGCTCGGGGTTGCCGGTCCCCGTCGCCCGGACGCTCGTTTCGGCCTGCCTCGCAGTCAACTGGGATCCGGTCGTTGGATCGTTACGATAAGGCCGCATGCCAGAGCTTCCCGAAGTCGAGACGATGTGCCGTGGCCTGGTGGGGGTCGTGGGGCGGCGGATCGTGGCGGCGACGCTGCCCCGCAGCCGGGTGCGGCCGCTCAGTGTCCGCCCCGCGGGGGCCGTGCTCGTGCGACGGCTGGCGGGGCGGACGATCGCGGGGGTGCACCGGCGGGGCAAGCGGGTGGTGATCGAGGTCGCAGAGGCGGTCAGCTGGCCGCGGGAGTGGCTGGTGATCGAGCCGCGGATGACCGGGCAGATGCTGGTCGTCGATCCGCCCACCGAGGAACACGTGCGGCTCGTGGTGCAGCTGGCCGGCGGAGCCGTGCACAGGTTTCTGTTTTGGGATCGCCGCGGGCTGGGCACGATTCGCCTCTTGGACGACCGCGGTCTGGAGGCGGCCTGCGGCGCGGCCAAGCTTGGGCCTGACGGGCTGGTGGTGACGGGCGACGACCTCGCGACACGGCTCGGCCGCTCACGCCGGGCGGTGAAGGCAGCACTCCTCGATCAGCAGGTCGTGGCCGGGATCGGCAACATCTACGCCTCGGAGATTCTTCATCGCGTCGCGATCCATCCCCGGACCACCTGCCGCCGCATCCGCCGCGACGACTGGGAGCAGATCGCCGCCGCCACTCGCCGCGTGCTCGCGGAGGCCGTCGCGCTCGAGGGCTCGAGCATCGGCGACGAGACCTACCGCACCGCCGACAGCCGGCCCGGCCGCGCGCAGAAGCGTCATCGCGTCTACGACCGGGAGGGCAAACCCTGCCGCCGCTGTCGTACTCCCATCGAACGAATCGTGCTCGCCCAACGCGCCACCTTCTTTTGCCCCAACTGCCAAGCGAGATAAGGCGCAGCAGGGTGCCGATCGAGCGGCGTTGGACCCATGCCTGTCACCGTGTCCATGGGCCAGCGAGGGGTCGCCCGTGCCAATCGAGCGGCGTAGGAAACCGAGCGCAGCAAGGATTGCGAAGCGAGGTTTCCTTCGAGCGACCGGAGGGCAGGATGCCCGGAGGGAGCGTCCGGCGAGAGGGCAGGGGCGACCCCGAGCCCGCGTCACCCAAGACCCCCGGGCTTTCGGTAGAATGCGGCGTCCAGCCAGCCCGCGAGCACTCGGAGCCACCACCATGCCCACGCCCCGCACGGTCATCTCCCGCCGCCATCTCCTCGCGGGCGCCGCCGGCACCGCCGGCCTGCTCGCCTCGCGGGGGTCGCGCCTGGCTGCTGAGCCCGCCGCCACCGCCACGCCGCCCGCCGCCGCCACGTCGGCCGAGTCGCTCGCCGCGGTGCTTCACGAGTCGCTCACCCCCGAGCAGCGGCATCAGGTCTGCTTCCCCTGGGACTACCGGCATCCCAAGTTCGGCCTGCTGCGGACCCGTGTCGGCAACAACTGGAACGCGA
>CAMCPF010000374.1 GCA_945876515.1 Candidatus Kuenenia stuttgartensis | reverse complement strand
GGCGGTCGCTTCAGCCTCGGCGGCGGTCACGCGGCCGGCGAGACACGCCCCGAAAGCCGCCAGCCCGATGAGTCCCCTCGCGATCCAGCCGCCACATGTCGAGCCTGCACGCATGCGATTCTCCCGCTCCGGCGTCGTTGAAGCGGCCGGACGGCGGCCGCGCGATGGGCGCAGCATACGGCAGGGCCGCGGTTACTGCACGCTTCCGGCGAAGGTGCCGCCGCGGTAGCCCGGGCTCGCGCCCCCGTCGAGCGGCAAATCCGAACCGTCGAGCCGGCCGCCGCCGTCGAGGGGCGTGACCGCCCGCCCGAAGCCGCGGCCGTCGAGCCCGCCGCCGAGGCCCTTGTTGAGGCCGGCGTCTTGCGGAATCCTCACACCGCCGCCGAAGTCGTGCGGCCCGCGAAAGCCGTCCCGCCAGGAGTTGGCATCCTTCTTGGCCTGGGAGTTCCGGCCGTGACCGTGGCCGCCGTGGCCGTGGCCAAACGCGGTGGCGCCGCCGGCCACCATCAGGCCCGCCGCCACGATCCATGCCGTCCACCCATGTGTCATCGTGCCGCTCCCGAGGAACCGCTTGCCTGGACCCGATCGGCCGCCTGACCGCGCTCCGCATCGAGCGCTAACAGCCGGCCGGCGGTGCGGAATACCATCCGCTGACCGATCACGGCCGGTGTCGCCCGGCAGGTCTCGCCGAGCGGCGCGCGGCCGAGCACCTCGAACGAGTCCCCGGCCTGGATCGTGACCACCTCGCCGTCGGCCGAGACGTTGCGGACTGTGTCGCCCACCGCGATCGGCGAGGCCGAATAGGTGCCCCCGACCCGCCCACGCCAGACCGTCTCCCCGGTCGCAGCGCGGACGCACGTCACCACGCCGCGATCGCCCCAGAGGTAGATGAGCTCACCGACGCACAGCGGCGTGGGCACGTAGGGCGCGATGCTGCGGTCGAGCGTGTAGGCGATCTCGGGCTCGGCCCCGGCGCCAGCCGGGGGGCGGACCGCCGCCAGCAGGTTGTCGCCGCCGCCGTCACCGCTGGTGCCGATCACGAGCGGCCCGGCGAGGATCGGAGACGACACCGTCCGCTTGGGAAAACACTCCCGCTCCCACAGCACCCGCCCGCTAAGCCCATCGATCGCGGTGACCCCGTGGGCCATGCTGGTGACCATCACGAGCGGCGGCTCGGCCCCGCCCGCGTCGAGCACCAGCGGCGTGGAATAGCCGGCCTTGGCCGACTCGCGGGGCAGCCTCCACCGCTCCCGACCGGTGGCCGCGTCGAGCGCGACGATGGCGCTCGTGCCGTCCTGGTCGTCGGGCACGATCAAGAGATCGCGACAGACGGCCGGCGTGGCCCCGAAACCGTGCTCCCCCTCGTAGCGACCGAGGTCCGCATGCCACCGCGGTTGGCCCTCATGGGAGAAGGCCTCCACCCGCACGCCGTCCTGCGTGCCCCACATCCAATACACGCCGCGGACATCGACGGCCACCGACCCCGAGGCCGAACTGTTCTGCACGTGGTGCCTGTCGATCGGCCCGGGCAGGTCGCGGCTCCAGAGGAGTTTGCCGTCGGCGAGCGCGTGGGCCGTCACGAACCGCCGGCCCGCCGCTTCGTCGGCCGATGCCGTGTAGATCCGGCCGTCCCAGACCACGGGCGACGCGTTGCCGGCGCCGGGCAGCGCCGCTGTCCAGGCCCAGTCGGAATCGGTCCACTCCACCGGGAAGCGGGCCTCGCCCCCCTGCCCCGCACCGTCGGGCCCACGCCACCGGGGCCAGGGCTCGGCCGCGGCGGCGGCGGCGGCCAGCAAGACCACGATCAAGGCGACCGAGCATCGGTGGCCTGCTCCCGCAAGAGTCAACGGCAACGAGGCGGGCATCAGGCGACTCGCGACGGGGCGGAAAGCCACGATTATACACGCCGATTCCGCACCGCGCCCTGGCGTGCCCCCCTCGTGCGGGCTGGTTGGTTCGCCGTCGCTGTTCCGTTCGTATCGAGCGTGTCGGGATCACGGCCCCGCACCTGGCCGTTCAAGGCCCGCGCCCGGCGCTGCCGACTTCCAACCATGGCCGGCACCATCGAAAGGTTTCACCCGCCATGCGCACCATCGCTCTCGCCGCCCTCATGGCGGCTGCCGTCGTGCCCGCCCCCGTGGAGGCCGCCGGCACCGCTTTCGACCCGCGAATCGTCACCTTCGGCGACTCCCGGGACGAGATCAAATCGACTCCCATCGCCCAGCGGCCGAACCGCCCGCTCCACGTCTACGGCAACTCGGTCCGCCGCCGGCACCATCGGTCGGTCGCGACCACTGCCCGGCCTGCTTCCGGGCGCTCGGACCGCTGAACGGCCGGAGAATCCGCCGTTGCATCGGAGGCGATCCCCTGCGATTGTCCCGACGTCGGCGACCGTCATCCGCTTCCCCGCCGGCCCTAGCCCCCGAGGAACTTCCGTCATGCGCACCCTGATCCTGCTCGGCCTCGTCGTCGGTGGCCTCGTCGTCGCCGGCGCCATCCACATCACTCAGTCGAATGGCACGATCCAGGTCTCGATTGACGAGCAGAAGGTCAAGAATGTGGCCGGATCCGTCGCCCGCGAAGGCGAGGGGATCCTGCGCAACGCCGCCACCCAGGGCGACACGCAGAAGCGGTAGGCATACCGATTGGCTGCCAGCCACCTCAACCGGGTAGCCGGAACCCAGGGCACTGCCCCAGGAAGGCGAGCGGGTTGGCGAGGCTGATCTTCTCGGCAAGCGCCGCCGCATGGCCGCGGCGCCGCATCTCCACGTGGCACTTCGGCACCGAGAGCGGGTCGCTCGGGCCCCAGTCGCCCGCCGAGTTGATCCAGATCCGCTCCGAGCCGTAGCGCTCGATGATGTCCACGGCCCGCTGCGGCGTGCACTTGCTGTCGGGGTAGAGCGTCATCCCGGCCCAGAAGCCACGGTCAAGCACCGCCTCCACCGTGTGCTCCTCGACGTGGTCGATCAGCACGCGGCCCGGATCGACGCCGGCGTTCGTCAAGGCGTCCATGATCAGCCGCGTGCCCTTGAGCTTGTCCTCGAGGTGGGGCGTGTGCACGAGGATCAGCCGGTCATGCCGCTTGGCGAGCTCGATCTGCGCCTCGAGGATCACGAGCTCGTTGCGGCTGTTCTTGTTGAGGCCGATCTCACCGATGCCGAGCACGTTGGGCCGGTCGAGAAACTCGGGGATCAGGGCCATCACCTCCCGGGCGAAGCCGACGTCCTCAGCCTCCTTGGGATTGATGCACAGCCAGCAGTAGTGGGCGATGCCGTAGCGGGCGGCCCGCTTGGGCTCGGTCTCCGTCAGCTGCCGGAAGTAGTCGAAGAACCCCGCCGGCGAGGAGCGGTCGAAGCCGGCCCAGAAGGCCGGTTCCGTGACGGCCACGCAGCCGGCCTCCGCCATCCGCGCGTAGTCGTCGGTGGTCCGGCTCACCATGTGGATGTGGGGGTCGATGTAGGGCATGGAGGCGCGTTGGGATGGGGCTCAGTAGTTCGTGGCGGGATCGGCGCCGAGCGCGCCCTG
>CAMCPF010000373.1 GCA_945876515.1 Candidatus Kuenenia stuttgartensis | reverse complement strand
TCCTTGACGCTGCCGTCGGCCGCCGTGGCCCGAACCATGACCGTGGCCCGCGGGGCGAGCCCTTCGAAGGGAATGTCGAAGGTCTCCTCGCCGGTGAGGCCAAGCGCCTGCCAGGAGTCGGGCAGCACGAGCGGCAACACCCCCATCCCCACGAGGTTCGAGCGGTGGATCCGCTCGAAACTGGCCGCGAGCACCGCCCGCACGCCCAGAAGCATCGTGCCCTTGGCCGCCCAGTCGCGGGAACTACCCGTGCCGTATTCCGTGCCGGCCAGCACCACCAGCGGCGTACCCTGCTCGCGATACTTCAGGGCCGCGTCGTAGACCGGCATCACCTCGCTGCCCGGCAGCAGCCGGGTCACGCCCCCTTCGGTGCCCGGCACGAGCAGGTTGCGAATCCGAATGTTGGCGAAGGTGCCCCGGGTCATCACCCGATCGTTGCCGCGACGGGCGCCGTAGCTGTTGAAGTCTTCCGGGGGGACGCCATGTTCGACGAGGTAGGTGCCCGCCGGGCTCTTCTTGGCGATGCTGCCGGCCGGCGAGATATGATCGGTGGTCACGCTGTCGCCGAGGGCGAGCAGCACGCGGGCCCCACGGACGCTGGTCGGGGCCTTGGGCTCGCGGCTGATCTCGGCCAGGAACGGCGGCTCCTGGATGTAGGTGCTCGTGGCGTCCCACTCGTAGAGTTCGCCTGAGCTCGTGGGGACGGCGTTCCACCGCTCATTCGACTGCCAGACGTTGCCGTAGCGGCGTTGAAACTGCTCCGGCGTCACGCTCGCGCTCACGGTGTGCTGCACCTCTTCGCGGGTGGGCCAGATGTCGCGGAGATACACGGGCTTGCCGTCGCGGCCGGCGCCCAGGGGCTCACTGGCCAGGTCGATGTCGGTCGTGCCGGCCAGCGCGTAGGCGACCACCAGCGGCGGGCTGGCCAGCCAGTTGGCCTTCACGAGCGGGTTCACCCGGCCCTCGAAGTTGCGGTTGCCCGAGAGCACCGCTGCGGCCACCAGATCCCCCTCGGTCACGGCCTTGGCGACCGGCTCGGGCAAGGGCCCCGAGTTGCCGATGCAGGTGGTGCAGCCGTAGCCCACCGTCTCGAAGCCGAGCGCGTCGAGGTCCTTGGCCAGGCCCGACGTCTCCAGGTAGTCGGTGACCACGCGGCTGCCGGGGGCCAGGCTCGTCTTCACCCAGGGCTTCGTCGCCAGCCCCTTCTCGACCGCCTTCCTCGCCACGAGCCCCGCGGCCACCATCACGTCGGGGTTGCTCGTGTTGGTGCAGCTGGTGATCGCGGCGATCACGACGGCCCCATGCCCGATCGTGTCGGAATGCCCGTTTGTCTGCACGGTACCGGTGCGGCGGAGCGCCTCGCCCTCGAGCGCGAAACCCCGCTTGGCCGTGGGGGCCGTGAGCGACTCGGCGAAGGTCTGCTTGACGGCGGAGAGGCCCACGCGGTCCTGCGGCCGCTTGGGGCCGGCCAGACACGGCGTCACGCTCCCGAGATCGAGCGACAGCCGGCTCGTGAACTCGGGCACTGGCGAGGCCGCCGTGCGGAACATCCCCTGCTCCTTCATGTATCGCTCTACGAGCGTCACCTGTTCCGCGGGGCGGCCGGTGAGCCGGAGGTAGCGGAGCGTCTCGTCGTCGATCGGGAAGAAGCCCATCGTAGCTCCGTATTCGGGCGCCATGTTGGCGATCGTGGCCCGGTCGGCGAGCGGCATCCGGTCGAGTCCCGCGCCGAAGAACTCGACGAACTTCCCCACCACGCCCGCCTTCCGCAGGATCTCGGTGACGGTGAGCACGAGATCCGTGGCGGTGGCCCCGGCGGGTAGTTCGCCCGTGAGCTCGAAGCCGACCACCTCCGGGAGCAGGAGCGACAGCGCCTGGCCGAGCATCACGGCCTCGGCCTCGATGCCCCCCACGCCCCAGCCGACCACGCCCAGTCCGTTGATCATGGTGGTGTGGCTGTCGGTGCCCACGAGGGTGTCGGGCACGGCCACCGGCAGCGTCCGCTTGCCGCCGGGCTCGCGGTGATCCGGATCGCGGAGGAACACGCAGCCAGCCAGATACTCGAGATTCACCTGGTGCACGATCCCGATCGCCGGCGGCACCACACGGAAGTTGCGGAAGGCCTGCTGCCCCCAGCGGAGAAAGGCGTAGCGTTCGGCGTTGCGGGCGAACTCGATGTCCACGTTCTTCGCGAGGGCGTCGGCTGTGCCGAAAAAGTCCACCTGCACGGAGTGGTCGATCACGAGATCGACCGGCACCAGCGGGTTGATCTTCGCCGGGTCGCCGCCGAGCCGCTGCATCGCCGCCCGCATCGCGGCCAGGTCCACCACGCAGGGCACGCCCGTGAAGTCTTGGAGCACGACCCGCGCCGGTTTGAAGGGGATCTCCCGTTCGGCGGGCTTCGCGGCGTTCCAGGTAGCCAGGGCTCGGACGTCGTCCTCCGTCACCTCGTAGCCGTCGCAGGTGCGCAGCAGCGCCTCGAGCACCATCCGCAGCGAATAAGGAAGCCGGGAAGTGTCCGTCACGCCGGCGTCGTCGAGAGCCCGGAGCCGGTGGAGGGTGGCCGGGCCGTTGCCCGTGTCGAAGGTACTGCGGGCGGAGAACGGGTCGTTCGGGGAGGCTGGCATGGCGAGGTTGCGGAGGGTGCCGGGGACGGGCGGGGCTGCATCGGGGCCCGCACCGGGCCTGATCAGCGTTTCGTGAGCGGTAGCCTAACGGACACGCCCCAATGCGGAGAAGCACCGCCGAGCCCGGGAATCCCAGGGGTTCCCGGGCCACAGCGGGGAAATCGCTACACAATGTGCCGGTTGTGACGGGGCCCTGCCCCGCTCATCGAAAAAAAATGCGAGCATCCGTCGACACGGCGGACAGTCCTGGGGTAAGATCCAGAGGTCGGGGAGAAAGCGGCGTCGAGCCCATCCCGACCACCACAAATCACCTGAATCTTTTCCGCGGCTGTTCCCCCCCCCAAAGACCCAAACTTCTAGAGCCGCACCGGACCCGTGGTTTCCCCAACCACGGGTCCTTTTCTTTTGGTGCCGTTGGTGCCTTCCCGGGTGAATCCACGACGACCACCGCGTTGGGCGGCGTCGGGCCAGGATTCCGGCAGTGCCCCGGCCTGAAACTGGCAGCCTGAGCGGAGGTGCGGTATGTTCCCGCAAACAACTTGCCGGCTTTTTTATAGCCGCCAACAGGGGAATGAATCCATGACGAACCGCGGCCGCGGCGTGAGCCAAACAGTTTTGTCGAACCGGACTCCCGCCGGCCCCGAAACCTTGGAGCGTCGCGCCTGCCCGGCCGTTGTGAGTGTCTCCGCGCCGGTCGAGATTGATGAAACCGCCGGCCAGGCCGAGATTCCGATCACGTTGTCGCAACCCTTAGCCATTTCTACGTCTGTTCAATACACGTTCCGCAATGGACCGGGATCTGCGATTTTTGGTCGCGATTACGCTGTCTCTCTGGACGGTCGCCAGTTGGGATCGGCAGGGATCTTGACATTCAGGCCGGGGCAGACATCGCTCACGCTCCGGGTCA
>CAMCPF010000372.1 GCA_945876515.1 Candidatus Kuenenia stuttgartensis | reverse complement strand
CACCGGCCCGGCCACACGGGGAAACCCGCCGGTGCGACTCAGCGCGGGGCCGCGGCGGGTGGCTGGCCGGCGGCCGGCGGCGACGCCGGGGCCGACAGGTCCTCGAGCACGTATTTGTAGCCGAACGGCGTGATCGGCTTGGCGAAGTCGCGGAGCATGTCGAGGCTCTTGTCGATCAAGCTCGTCCGTGGATCGAACTGGTAGACGTCGCGATCCTGCCCGCCCGGCTTGTAGATCTGGATCGCGAACGGCATCAGGTCTCGGGCCTGCAGGATCAGCTCGACCTTGGAGAAGTTGGCGGCGTCGGCCTGGAAGCGGGGCAGCGCCTCGAGCCAGACCTGGTCACGGACCTCCGGCGGCGTGATGATCCTCATGAAGTACCGCTTCTTGAGGGTGTCGGCCTTGGCGCCGAACACGAACGGGAGCGGACCGTCGCTGATCGCCTTGCCCCGCATCTCGGGCGGAAGCTTGGTCTCCCGCAGTTGCCGCTCACCGTGGCGAAACTCGTAGATGCTCTCGCCGTTGCACACCCAGTGCTCCCCTGCTTCGCCGCCGCGAACCTCGTATCGTCGGGCCTCGGGGTTCCACTGCTTCGACTCGCGCACGCGAAACAGTCCCTTGTCGGGAGCCGCATACTTGAGTTCACCCGTGCTCTCGGCGAAGGCGAGCCGGTCGCCGGCCGCGTCGGCCGGGCTCCAGGCGTTGTATTCCCACTTGTGGAAGGTGCACGACCAGGTGCTGACGGCGGCGTTGCGGGCCTCCCAGGCGGCCAGCAAACGGTCGAGGGCGGCCTGCTCCTGGGGCGAAAGCGGTGCGGGAGGCTGAGGAGCGGCCGGCACGGCGGCCACCCGCTCGGGCGACCGGGCCGTCGCAACCCCAGCGGGGGTGGCGGCGGCGGGCTGAGGCGGCGACGTCGGGGCTGCTGGACCGGGCTGGGCTTGCGGGGCAGCGACAGCAGGCCGGGCGACGGGAGCCGCTGGCGGCAGTGGAATCTGCGCGGCTACCGGAGCGACCCCGGCGACCACGCTTGCGATGCACCACCAGCTGAGGAAAAAACGAGGCACGACAGAGGCTCCTGGGACCGCGGCCGAGGACTTTAGCAGCCGCGGCGGCCGGGGGGCGAGGCCGTTTTTGCGCGCGTGGGTGGCGGTTTTCCCGGCGTTTACGCCAGCCCCACCGCGGCTCTCAGTTCCGCCAGTTCGCGGGCGAATCCACCGGAAAGGATCGGGAACCGACACCAGGTCTTGGGGTCGAGGTTCTCCTCGTCGAGGTGGAACGACGGGGCATAGCGTTCCCGCTTCCACTGATTGCGACTCCAGAGGGTGAAGAACCGCTCCGTCCAACTCGCCAGCAGCCCCGCGTCGTGAGCGGGAAACTCGCCGCAGGCCCGCCGCCAGCACTCGACCGGGGTCTGCCGGTCGCGGATCGCAAACCGCTCGAGCGCATCGAGCACGTCGTAGGGCATGAGGTCGGCCTCGTCGGTCTGCCCGGCCGCCGCCGGCCGCAGTTCCGCGGTCGGTTGCTGGGCGTTGACGGCG
The DNA here is from genome assembly GCA_945876515.1 of Candidatus Kuenenia stuttgartensis. GTDB lineage: Bacteria > Planctomycetota > Planctomycetia > Pirellulales > UBA1268 > QWPN01. The sequence goes on along the minus strand of CAMCPF010000372.1, from coordinate 2,001 downwards.
GCGAGCGCCGGCACGGGGCCGACCCCCTCCGGCCCCTGCCGCTCGAGCCAGAGGAGCCAGCGGCGGAGATAGGCCTTGTCGATGCCGGCGATCGGGGCGATGCCGCCGGCCGTGTCGCCGTCCATGGTGGCGTAGCCCACGGCCGCCTCGGAGCGGTTGCTGGTGGAAACGAGCAGCGCGCCGGTCAGGTTTGCCAGCATCCACACGCCGGGCGCCCGGGCCCGGGCCTGGATGTTCTGCAGGGCCACGTCGTCGCTCTCCCAGGCGAGCGGCCGGGCGAGGGCGGCGGCCACGATCCGCTCGTAGCCGCGGACTATCGGCTCGACGTCGAACTCGTGATACACGGCCCCCAAGGCCTCGGCGAGGCCGCGGGCCGCGGATCGCGTCACGGGCCCGGAGTTGGCCGTCGATTGATAGACGCAGGTGAGCGCGGCGGCGACGAGCCCGCGCGCTCCCTGCTCGCCGTTCCCCGCGGTCGCTGCGAGCGAAAGCCCCGCCCGCCCCGCGGCCTCCGCCAACCCGAGTTCACCGGCGGCCAGCCGCATGGCGATCGCCACCAGGCAGGCCACGGCCGAGGAGTCGGCCCCGCCGCTGGCCGAGACGACATAGCCTCGCGAGCGGCTCTTCCGCGCGTAGTCGAAGAGCCCGAGCGCAACGGCCCGGGTGAACTCCTCCTCCTTTACGTGCGCTCCCAGCTCCCAGGCGTCGCGGCCATCCTGGCCGGCCGGGGTTTCGGCCTCGGCGGCTGGCTGCCAGGGCACCGTCACCAGGTCGGCGGCGATGCCAGGCGGTTCCGCGGCCAGCCGCGCCTGGGCGGGCCGCAGGGCGTCGAGATCCACCGTCGCGGCCGTGAGCGCCCGATCCGCGAACGCGAACCGCCGCCCGCAGCCAATCATCCGTCCGCCGGCGGCCAACAGCACGCTGCCGTCGTAGATCGAGCGGCCCGCCTCGTTGCCGACGAGGTTGGCGTAGACGTAGGCCGCCGCGAACGCCCGCGAGCCCTCGAGCACGAACCGTCGCCGGATCTCCTCCTTGCCGAAGGCGAAGTGGCTGGCCGAGGGATTGAGGATGACGTCGATGCCACGGGCGGCGAGGGCCGCCCCGGGGCGGTCAGCGGCCCAGGCGTCCTCGCAAATCTCGAAGCCCACCCGCACGCCCCCGAGGTCGAACCGCAGGTCTCCGATCGGCACCTCGCGGTCGCCGATCCGCAGCTGACCCCGTCGGCCGCGCGGCCAGGGGCGGAACCAGCGGGGCTCGTAGTGGATCCCGTCACCCGCCAGGTGCTGCTTGCAGGCCACGCCGGCCAGCCGACCGTCCACCACGACGGCCACGGCGTCATAGACGCCGTTCTCAAACCGCACGGGCAGGCCGAGGGCCACGGCGATACCGCCGGTGTGCGGCACGATCTCCTCGAGCACCCGCCAGGCCATCCGCTGCGTGCCCGGAGCGAGAAAGGAGTCGTCGCAGCCGTAGCCGGAGATGCAGAGTTCCGGAAGGCAGAGGATCGCCACGCCCTGCGCCCGGGCCGCCGTGATGGCGGCCACGATCCGATCACGGTTGCCGTCCCAGTCGAGCGGCGTCTGGTTGAGGGCCGAGCCCCCGAGGCGGATCAGGTACATGCGTGAAGTGGTATGTCGGAAGGTCGCTTCAACTGTAGCACGACCCGGAGACTGTTCCCGAAGGAGACTGTCCCCTTCCGGTATCCCGCGAAGCCAAGCCTTTCGTGGGTCGGGGCTACCCGTGCCATCTCGCCGGACGCTCCCTCCAGGCATCCTGCCTTCCGGTCGCTCGATGGCGGCTGCGCTCTCGGCATCCTGCCTTCGCTTGCCGCCAACGCCGGCGAGCTGGCACGGGCAACCCCTCCCGGAACCCGCAGTTCCAATGAATGCGGCGGAGAACCGCCACCCCGCCATCCACACCGCAAGACGCGCAGAGCACGGCCGCCCGGAGGTGCGGCCGCCGGGCGGAGGCCCGGTAAGGTAGCAATGGCCAGGGATGGCA
>CAMCPF010000371.1 GCA_945876515.1 Candidatus Kuenenia stuttgartensis | reverse complement strand
GGGACGCAACCCAGGCCTGGGTCGGCCGTTAAACTTGAGTGCCCCCGGCCACTCGGCCGTTTCAACCCTTTTTTGGAGACAGGATCCATGGCTCGCACGTTCGCATGGCGGTTGGTGTTCGCGGTGATCGTCGGCTGCTGCGTTTCCGCGGCGGTGGCCGCCGACGGCGAGAAGAAGCGGCCCGATCCCGAGCAGATGTTCAAGAAGCGGGATGCCAACGGCGACGGTTCGCTCTCGCTCGAGGAGTTCAAGACGGGCATGCCGGAAAAGGCCCTCACCAAGGCCGACGCCCGCTTCAAGAAGCTTGATACCAGCGGTGACGGCAAGCTCTCGCTCGACGAGTTCAAGGCGGGCCTGCCGCCGAAGAAGTGATCAACCGGGGCCGGTTGCCCCCGGCCCCGCCGGTGGGGTAGCCTGTTGGCCTTGGGCGTTAACGCAGGGCACTGGGTGCCCGCGCCAACGTCGGTTCTGCGGGGGCTACGCGGATGTGGATAACCGGCCCGACGTCAGGCGGGCGACGGCGTTCTGGCATGACGCTCGTCGAACTGCTCGTCGTGATCGCGATCATCGCGCTGTTGATGGCGCTCCTGTTGCCGGCTGTGCAGGCGGTCCGCGAGTCGGCCCGCCGGGTGCGATGCAGCAACAACCTCAAGCAGATCGGCGCGGCGACCCAGTCGCACCTTCAGGCCTGGCAGACCTTCCCCAGCGCCGGATGGTGCTGGGGCAACGGCCCTGATCCCAACGCCGGCTACCGCGAGGACCAGCCCGGGAGTTGGGTCTACAACCTGCTGGCCTACATGGAGCTCACGGGCCTGCGAAACATGGGGGCCAGCCTGACGGGTGCGGCCAGGAACTCGGAGGTGCGGAAGGTCGTCGAGATGGCGTTGCCGGGCATCAGTTGCCCGTCCCGGAGGCACAAGCCAAAACCCTTTCAGTTCGTGCATGGCGGCTGCTTTGCGAGACTGGAGAGACCGGCCCTGATTGCTGCCACCGACTACGCCGGGTGCGGTGGATCGCAGAAGGTCTCGGTCCCCGGGGTGTGTGTGGGGGTCGCCCAGCAGGGCTCGCAGTGGCGCTGCACCTCGTTCAGCAACGACGGGTATGGCCTGCTCAACCTACCGAGTGACCAGCAGGAAATCGCCCGCAAGCTTTCCGGCGGGTATCCCCACGACGAGCCGAATTTGCTGTACCAGCCGCAGACGATCAATGGCGTGATCGGAAGCTTCGGCCGTGTTCGGGAGGATGACGTGACCGACGGGCACAGCACCACCGTGCTCGCGGGAGAAAGGACGCTGAACCCCGAATATTACGAACGCAGCTACTGCGAGAACGACCAGGGTTGGACCGTGGGGTACGACTGGGACAATATTCGCTTCACGCAACTCCATCGTTCTGGCGAGCCACCGCTCAAGCCCGACTCGTCGATTCCGCCCGGGTATCTCAACTGCCAGGGCCAATACGGCAGTGCGCACAGCAACGGGGTCGGGTTCGTGTTTTGCGACGGCTCCGTGCGCACGATCGCCTATGGCGTGGACGTCACCGTCTATCAGCCCCTCGGAAGCCGCAACAACGCCGACATCGTGACGCGGGTCGGCCAGTAGGGTGGATCTGGTTCCTGAACGACGCTCACTCGCTCCGCACGAGCGCCGGCCACCAGCTGCAGAGATACCAAGCTCGGGGCGTGGCCAACTCCGCCAGTATCGCGAGCGACACGCCCGCCCCCGGCGACTGACCGCCGAGCACCTCGTCGAGCAGAGCCTTCGGCTTCGTGTACTTCACGACCCGGGCCGTCTTGTCGTCAAGGCCGGCGAGTTCCACCGCGCGGGCGATCGCGTCCTCCAGGAATCCGATCCGATCGACGAGGCCCGCCTCCTTGGCCTGCTCGGCGGTGAAGATCCGGCCGGTGGCCACCTTGTCGATCGCCGCGTCGTCGAGCTTCGGCCGGCCCCCCTTCACGATCGCCTTGAACCGGGCGAACATTCCGTCCACCAGGGACTGAAGGATCTTTCGCTCTTCCTCGGCCACCTCGGGGGAGCGGTCGCGGGTGGGGCTCAGCATCTGCTTGAGTGGGCCGCTGGCGATCGAGTCGTCGCGCACGGAGAGTTTCTCGAGTGCCGCCGAGACGTCGAAGTGCGGGATGATCACGCCAATCGACCCGGTGAGCGTGGCCGGCTCGGCGAAGATCACGTCGTCGCGGCCGCCGTTGGCCATGGCCACGTAGTAGCCGCCGCTGGCGGCCAGGCCCCCCATGCTCACGACCACCGGCAGGTCGCGGTCGACGAGCAGCTTCGAAAGGCGGTTGTGGATCTCGTCGCTGCCGCTGACGGTGCCGCCGGGCGAGTCGACCCGGAGCACGACCGCCTTCACGGCCGGGTCGTCGGCCACATGGTCGAGTTGGGCGCGGGCGAAACCGTCGCCCCCCATGATCGCCCCGGCCACCGTCACGATCGCGACCTTGTCAGGAGCGGCGCGGGAGAGCGAGTGGTGGGTCTCCAGCACCCGGCCGTCCTTCTGGAAATACTGCGAAAAGGCCGCCGCGCTGCCGAGGGCCCAGAGGAGCGACAGGCCCGCCACCGTCCAGGCCAGCCGCGTGCCCCAGCGGTTCCAAGCGCCCGCCTGCTCCAGGATCACCCGCGTCGGCCTCTGTTCCTCGATCGCCATGGCTGCCCCCTCGTGCTCGCGACCTGACCGCGGCGCGCCAGCGGCGCCGCCAGCCCCCATCGTACCCCTCGCAGCCCCGCGATGTGCATCACGGCATTCCGGTTGTCGAGTTGTCGGGCCGACCGCTACCTTTTGCCGGTTGCGGTCGCGATCAGCCTGCCGCACCAGTCAGCCAGAAGAGGAGCGACCACGTGTTCGTCTGCGTCAGCACGGAATGCCTGCCCGACATGCCCCTGGCGGCCGCCATGGAGCGGTTGGCCGAGCTCGAGTTCACCGCCGTGGAGCTCGATGTGCACGAGCACGGCGGCCACCTGCAGCCGGCGGCGGTGGCGGCGGATCCCGAGGCGGCGATCGCCGCCTGCAGCGACCTGCAGCGGCTGCGGCCCGTCGCCGTCTCGTTCGCGGCAGCCGAGACGCCGGCGGTTTACGACTTGTTCGAAGCCTGCTGCCGGCTGGCCAAGTCGCTCGGCGTGGTGACCATGGTGGTCGAGTCGTCGGAGCTCGGCACACCGTTCAACGGTGAGATCGAGCGGCTGCGGAAGCTCGTGGGCATCGCCGCTGGATTCGGCGGGATCGTCGCGGTGAAGACATCCGCGGGCCGGATGACGCAGGATGCCGAGACGACCGCCTCGCTCTGCCGCAACGTGCCCGGCCTCGCCGTCACGCTCGACCCCAGCCACTTCATCTTCGGCAGCAAGAAGCCCGCCTCCTGGGACCCGATCCTAAAGTATGTGGCCCACGTGCACCTGCGGGACACCAAGGCCGACGTGTTCCAGGTGCGGATCGGCCAGGGCACCGTCGAGTACGGCAAACTCGTCAGCCTGCTCCAGCGGGTCGGCTACACGCGAGCCCTCTGCGCCCACATGCCGCCGATCGAGG
>CAMCPF010000370.1 GCA_945876515.1 Candidatus Kuenenia stuttgartensis | reverse complement strand
ATTTCCCCGTTCGCCCCGCCGCATTGGACCGCAGCTTTAGAATGTTGCCACAACGGGGGCACATGAGTCGCGCGACATCGGGTTGGTCGGGCAGGGGCGGCACGTCCGCCAAGGCTGCATCGACGAACGCCCGGCAGGTGGCAAAGCGTTCCTCTGAGCGCTTTGAGAGAGCCTTGTGAACGGCCGCCACCAGGGGCCGGGGTAACCCTCTGCGTCGGCTCGGCAGCGGTGGAGGCGGCATCGTCAAAACTTCAACGATCAGGTTGGCGTCCTCGCCTCGGAACGGACGCTCGCCGGATAGAAGCTCGTAGACCGTTAGGGCGAGGGCGTATTGGTCGGTACGGCCGTCGATCACCGCTTTCGGAGTGAACTGTTCCGGAGCCATGTAATGATGGGTTCCGATGGTCATGCTCGTGGCGGTGAGGGTCGAATCCCGGTAAAGCTTGTCACTTTCCTCCACGACCTTGGCGATGCCGAAGTCGCCGAGGAACGCCCCCCAGTGGGCGTCGAAGAAAATGTTCTCGGGCTTAACGTCGCGGTGCACGACTCCGAGGGCATGGATGTGATCCAGGGCAGTTGCAATCTGCGGGAGCCAGAGGTGCAGCATCCCCGGTGGATTTGCCTTCGGCCGGCCTTGCTCGTCTCGAAGTCGACGATCGGCGAGCGAACCCCCGGGCAGAAACCGCATCACAACGTAGGGCAGGCCGTCGTGTTCGCCCACGTCGATGATCGGCACTACAAAATCGTGCGAAATTCCGTTGAGTAAGCGCATTTCACGGGCGAATCGCTCCGCAAACTGCGGGGTTTGCAAGAGCGGTCTTTTCGGAACCTTCACGACGACGGGGGTGCCACGCTCGATATCCCAGGCTCGATAGGCAACCCCCATCCCGCCCGCGCCCAACGGTGAGATGATCCGGTAGCGGCCTGCAATCGTTGCGCCGACGAGATCGTCGTGACCTGAGTTGGTTGGCAGCATGGCGAATCGGTCCAGCGTGTGCTTGATGGACAGGTTACCACCCGCCTCTGAGGTGGAGAATCCACGAGCGGCAGGTCACGGCCGCAGTCGCCACGCCGCGGCGAGCAGGCTGCCGAGGACGGAGTGGACGAGGGCGGAGATCGCCCCCGGCACCGCCGTGAGCGGCTCGGCCGCGAAGTGCTTGCGGGCGAGCACCACGCCCAGGCCGGAGTTTTGCATGCCGGTCTCGATCGAGATCGTGCGGGCCGCCACCATCGGAAACCCGCACGCCCGGGCGAAGGCGTAGCCGACCGCGAAGCCCGTCGCGTGCACCAGCACGATCGCGGCCAGGAGCCGGGAGCCGCTCTCCCGCACCGCGGCGGCGTTCTGCCCGATGATGCTCCCGCAGACCAGCGCGATCACGAGCACGCTCACAAGCGGCGCCGCCGGCAGCACCCGCTCGACCGCGGCCGGTGCGAACCGGTTGAGCACCACACCCGCGGCAACGGGGAGCACCACCACCTGCAAGGTCGAGCGCAGCAGGCCGAGCGTGTCGACCTCGACGAGGGTGCCGGCGAACACCTGCGTCAGGAGCGGGGTGAGCGCGACCGCCGCGAGCGTCGAGCAGGTGGTCATCGTCACCGAGAGCGCGACGTCGGCCCGGGCGATGTAGGTGACCACGTTCGAGGCCGTGCCCCCCGGGCAGCAGCCGACGAGGATCAGCCCGACGGCGAAGGGCGCGGGGAGATCGAAGGCCCGGCCGATCGCCCAGGCCGCCAGCGGCATGATCGTGAACTGGGCCACGAACCCGGCCACCACCGCCGCCGGCCGCGACGCCACGCGGGCGAAGTCGGCGACCGTGAGCGTCATGCCCATGGCGAGCATGATCAGCCCCAGGCCGGCCACGATCAGCCGGTCGTTGAACCAGGTGAAGAGCCTCGGCTCGACGAGCGCGAGGCCGCAGGCGGCGGCCACCCAGAGCGGGAAGGCGTTGGCGAGGCGTTCGAGCAGGGTGGTGGCGGAAGTCATGGCTGCTGGGGGCGTGAAGCGCTGGCGGTGAGAGGCAGCATATAAAGGAGGCCGCTCCCGGATGCCCGATTCACCCGATGTCGCCGAGCGGCTCAGCACGGATGACGCCCGAGATCACCTGCCGCCGCGTCACCGTCGAGGAGATCCTGCCGCTGCGGCACCGGATTCTGCGGGCCGGGCTGCCCTTCGAGACGGCCTCCTTCGACGGTGACCACGACGCGAACGCAAGGCACTACGCGGTGATCTCTGACGCCAGACCTGTCTGCTGCCTATCGCTCGTGCCATCGGAGTGGGAGGGGCGACCAGCCTGGCAGTTGCGGGGCATGGCCACCGACGGGCAGCAGCAGGGCAGGGGGCTCGGCCGGCGACTTCTGGAGATGGCCGTGGCCGAGGCGCGGCGGGACGAGCCACACCGCATCTTCTGGTGCAACGCCCGCACGTCGGCCATCGGCTTCTACGAAAAACTCGGCTGGCGGGTGATGTCGGAGCCCTTCGATGTGCTGACGGCCGGGCCGCATGTGAGGATGGTGCTGGAACACGATGGGCAGCGCCGTGGCGGCGGCACCGAGACCGCGGCGCGCAGGCCTCCGGCCGTTGCGTTCATCGCCGCTGAACTCACCTTCCTCGCGGCAGCCCACTTCCTGGGCGGGCCACCCTGGGTCGTGCTCGGCGTGCTCGCCTTCGCCGGGCAGGTGGCGGCCGAGTTTCGGCTCAGGCCGCTGATCGGGTTCCTGCCCGCGGCGGGGTGGATGGTGGCCCATCAGCTCACGGGCAACCGCGAGCTCTTCTTTCCCTACGCGATGGCGCTGGCTGCGCACCTCGCCAGCCAGTTCGTCGGTCGTGGTCGCGTGGCCGCAGCAGTCGCGGGCGGGCTCGTCGTGGCCGCGTTTCTCGGGATTCGCATCCTCCAGGCCGCGACTGCCAAGGTGCTGGCGGTCGAGCTGGCCGTGGCGGCCGCGATTCTCATCGTCACCGTCGCGGTGCTGCCCGCGGCGGTGAAGCGGCCCTGGGAGGCCGTGGCGGTCACGCTGCTTGCGTCGCTCGCCGCCTACGCAGGCCTGGCGGTCTGACGCGCCTCGCCGATCGCCTCGCGTTGTCCCCGGGTCTCAACGTCCAGGCGAGCGGGACGGCGGCTCGAGCCGCGGCACTGGGCTTCTGGCTACGGGGCTGGTCCTCAATAATTCGTTGGCTGCCCTCGCCAACCTGCTCTCGTTCGGGGCGGGGCTTTTCGGGTATTCATGGCTCGGTGCGGCCGAGGCGGCGGCCCGCGTTGCAGGCGACGCTGCCGGATCGCGACCGATGACGCTCATGGAGGAGGATCCGAGATGATGGCACGACGTGACACGACCAGGGCGCGAAACGCAAGCCTTGTTGGGGTGGTGGTCATAGTGGCTGCGGTGGTTGCGGTCGCTCCGGTATCCGGCCAGCCCGGCGGTCGTCGAGGGCCGGGCCCCGGAGCAGGGTCAGGCCCGGGCGCCGCGCCTGGTGCGGGCCGGGGCCCATCGGGGCCTTCGCTGGGCGGGCCTGGTGGCCCCGGTGGCCCGGGCGGGCTCAGCTCGCCGGGCGC
>CAMCPF010000369.1 GCA_945876515.1 Candidatus Kuenenia stuttgartensis | reverse complement strand
TCGGAGAACGGGAGTGTCCAGGCTTCATCGGCGGGGCGCGGCCCGGCCAGACTTGTGAAGAACCGGCAGCGGACGCCGGCGAGCTGGGCGGCGTCGCGGCCGCGGACGAGGGCGGCGAGGTTCCAGCCCGGAAGTTCCTGCCAGACGTGGCGGTGGGCCTCGAGGTCGAGCAGATCGAGGGCGGCGTCGAGTTCGCCTTCGAGATAGCCGCGGACCGAGGTCGGGATGATGCAGGGCCGGTTGGTCGGATCGTTTTCCAGGGCCGCCCGTGTGTCGCGGATCAGGATCGCGATCTGGCGGATGCCGCTGACGTCGGCGAGTTGGGAGAAGGGGAGCGGCAGCCGGGCGCGACGGGTCTTCATCGAGGGGGGCGTGGACGGGGCGACGGCCGGCAGCCGGGCGGAAAGCGCCTGCATCGCCGCCATCACCCCCTGCCGGCGGCTGGCGTTGTCGCCGGTGGCCGGCTCGTCGGCGGAGGCGTCGCCGTTGATGGTGGCGGCCCAGCGGAGGCAGTCGGGATCGTTCACGGCCCAGGTGAGCGGCGGGGTGATCAGGTCGACGAGATCGTTTTTGACGAGGCTGCGGAAGGTGGTGGGCAGGAGATCGTCGCCCAGGATCGGCTCGGCCAGAAACGTGATCTCGGCGCCGTGCCCCTTGCGGGTGAGCCCGCCGGGCACGATCGAGACCGGCACGCGGACGAGGTTCAGCGAGTAGCCGGGCGAATCGGCGGAGTCGTCGCCCTCGTTGATCCGCCGCAGCTGGTTGAGATGGTTCAGGTACCGGGAGAGCTGGTCGAGGTGGAGCGTGGGTTCGAGGGCCAGGGGCTCTGGTCCGAACACGGCCCCGGCCGGGTTCTCGGCGAAGTCGGCCGGCCGCGTCCGCGCGATCACGACGGAGTCGGCTCGAGCGGAGTCTTCGTTGCCGGAGGGAATCAGCCCGGTGATCGTCGTCAGGGCGTTGCTCGAGGAACTCGCCGCGGGCACGGCCACCTCGTCGGCACCGCGGCGGCGGCCGGAGGCCGACTGCAGTGCGAGGGCCATCCCCAGGAAGGCCTGGTCGCTGCGGCGGAGGGCGGCCGAGGCCCGGGATTCGAAGAGCCCGAGCTGCTTTCGCATCTGGTCTTCGTACTGGGCCCGATGCTGCGTCAGCCGGTTCTGCCCCCAGACATCCGGTGCCTTGGCCACGATCGAGCCGTAGTGGGCGACGTGGTGTTCGAGCCAGGCCACCTCTTCGGCCAGTTGCTCGAGGCACGGATCGACGGGCAGGGGCGGAGCCTGGCGGTGGGCGGCGCGGAAGGGCGCCGTGAGCCCGCGAAAGAACCGGGGGAACTCGGCCTGGGCGATGACTGGCACGCAGGCCAGGGCCACCGCAGTCACCGCGACGGCGCGAGCTTGGCGGACAGGCCGCCCCGACCGGGCGACGGAAGCAGGCGGCAGCATGGCAGCATCCAAATGGAGGGCCAAGATCGAGGGGGCAATCCCCCTTGGTCATGCTTCCATCGGCCGCTGGAACCGGCGCGGTGAGAGGAAACCGTGCGACGCGACAGGTCAGGCCGGTTTGCCCAGTGTGACGCGGGCTTCGGGCTGGGCGCGGCCGTGAACTCAGGCCCGCTCAGCCGCCTTCGAGGCGGCGGCGGGCGAGCCACTCGTCGAGGCTGCCGGGCCCCGAGCCGTTCGCGATCAGAAACAACATCGTGCCCATGAGCGAGGCATTCTTGAGGAACTGGGTGAGTTCCGTGCCCTTGCGCTCCACCGGCATGTTCCAGAAGTCGTGGAAGTAGAACGTGGCCGCCAGGAGGAAAATCAGGAGGAGCAACGCCCCGATCCGAGCTTTGAACCCGGTGAGTACGGAAATCGACCCGATCACCATACAGGCCATCGCGAGGCCCAGCATGATCGTGGGCGCCGGCACTCCCTCGCCGGCCATGCTCTGGGCCACGGCCGAATAATTGGGAACCTTGTTGAAGACGACGCTCACCAGAAAGATGCCGACGATCAGGGCCCTTCCGGCCAATGCAAGCAGTCCGCGAACGTGTTCCATCGTGGTATCCCCCATGCGAGGCGGGCACGCCGAAGGTGCCTTTCCGCGGCAATGGTATCAAAAGATTTGCGAGGCGTCGCGGGGGGCGGGCAGGGCGGGGAAATGCGATTTTTTCCGAGATATTGCCGGAGCGTATGCTCAGGCGGTCGCTGGCGTCCGCACCGACTGCGGCGGCGATTCGGGGAACGTCCATGAAGCCTGACCAGCGCCGCGCACGTGGGTTTACGCTCGTCGAGCTGCTCGTGGTAATTGCGATCATCGCCACGCTGATCGGACTCTTGCTGCCGGCCGTGCAAGCGGCCCGCGAGGCGGCCCGGGGGGCCCAGTGCAAGAACAACCTCAAACAGTGGGGGCTCGCGATCCACAACCATCTCTCGGCCCGCGGCAGCTTTCCACTCGGCCAGCAGAACACTCGGCGACGGACGTTCGTGATCAACCTCTGGCCGTATGCCGAGCAGGCGGGCTTCTACGCGACGTATGATTTCAAGCAAGACTGGTATGGCACCAACAACGGCCAGCCGGGCCCCAACCTCCAACTCTGCCGCCAGCCTGTCCCGATGTATTACTGTCCGTCGGACGATGCGAGCGGTGGCGTGGGCCGGATCTTTCGTGAAGACAACCTGCCGCGGGTGCGGCTCAACTACGCAGTCTCCAACGCGCGGAGTCCTGAGGCGAGCAGGGATCCAGACCGCGTGCTGCCGGCCGGGCTTCCCACAGGCAATACGGTGGACGAGCGGCGGCACCGAGACAAGGCCCAGTGGGAGTGGTACGGCGGGCTCTTTACGTCACACAACACCTCGTGGAAGCCGCCGTTTCCGCCGCCAATCCGGCCCAAGGACTGCACCAAGGGCATCAGCAAGACGCTCTGCATGGCAGAGGTGTTGCTGCCGGCGGGGGATGGAACAGTCGAGGCATCGATCGACTCCCGGGGCGATGCCTTCAACGAGCGTCATTCCCGCTGGGCCGTCCAGACCACGACGCCGCCGAACAGTTCGGTGCTCGACCGTCCGGAGCTCTGCGGGCCGAGTGCGAGCCGCCCGGAGTTGAATATGCCCTGCCTCCAGAATCCGGCGGGCGGCGCGATCCATCAGGCGGCCCGCAGCCGGCATCCGAACGGTGTCCAGACCTTAATGGGCGACGGCGCGGTGCGGTTCGTGGCCGATGCGGTCGATCTGGTCGCCTGGCAGGCTGCGAGCTACGTGAAGCGGGCCGACGCCGTGACGGCCAGCGGGCTCTGAGGCGGGGAGACGTGGCGCGTGAAACTCGAGCAGGGACTAGCGACGGCCTTCGCCCGGGTGGCGATCGCGAATATCGAGCGGCGGTATCCCTATAAGGAAGACCACCTCACGGTCGACCCCGGCGACCGGGCCGACCACGTGGCCCGTCATCCGGTCTTCTGCGGCTGCTACGACTGGCATTCGGCCGTGCACATGCACTGGCTGCTCGTGCGAGTGCTCCGGCTGCATCCGGGCGTCGACGCGGCGACCGGGGCTGGTGCAGTGCTCGATCGGCA
>CAMCPF010000368.1 GCA_945876515.1 Candidatus Kuenenia stuttgartensis | reverse complement strand
CATCCTGCCTTCCGCTCACTCGGAGGAAACCTCGCTTCGCAATCCTTGCTGCGCTCGGTTTCCTACGCCGCTCGATTGGCATGGGCAACCCCGAGCAGTCCATGGATGCGCTGTTACGACGCTGGTAGCCTGCGCTCGCACGAACACGGCCGCCCGGAGGTGCGGCCGGCGGCCGGAGGGCCGCGAAGCCCGCCGGGGGCAGGGATGCCCCGCCGGGCGTAAAGCCAGCTCGCTACTTGCTCGTGAAGGTGGGGCTCGTGATTACTTCGAGCAGGATCGATTTCACGCCGTGGTCCTGTTTCGCGGCGGCCTTGGCGATCGTGCCGACCGCCTCGCGGTCGGCGTAGGAGAGCTCGGCGCCCGTGCCATAGACGAGCAGGTGGCCGGCGAGGCTCCGGGCCAGGCGGTCGGGATCGGCGGCGACGAGGGCCCGAAACTCGGCAAAGTCCTTGAAGCGGCGGCCGTCGGGGAGCGTGTCGGAGGCGTCCACCTCGGCGCCCTTCTTCCGCTTGCCCTTGTCGAAGGCGAGGTAGTGGTCCCGCCACTGGCCCGCCGGGTCGAAGTTTTCGAGCGCGAAGCCCGGCGGGTCGATCGTCTTGTGGCAGGAGGCGCAGGACGCGTCGGAGCGGTGCTTGGCCAGCTGCGCGCGGATCGTGGTCGTGCCGCGGATGTCGGGCTCGATCGCGGGGATGCCATCCGGCGGCGGCCGGATCTCGTCGCCCAGGAGCCGCTCGCCGATCCAGACGCCGCGGACCACCGGCGAGGTGTTGTTGCCGTTGGCTGTCACCTTGAGGATCGCCCCTTGCGCGAGCAGGCCGCCGCGGTGGCTCGCCGGGGCGACCGTGACCCGCTCGAGGGCGTCACCGGTGACGTCGGGCACGTCGTAGAACCGGGCCAGCCGGCTGTCGAGCCAGGTGGTGTCGGCGGCGATGAGCCAGGCGATGGAGCGGTTCTCCGCTAACGCCTCGGCGAGTGTGGCCCGGGTCTCGGCCACCATTCCGGCCTGCACGATGGCGTCGAACTCAGGGTAGAGCTTGCGGTCGGGCTCGGTGAAGTCGATCTGGTCGAGGTCGAGCCACTCGGCGGCGAAGTCGTTCACGAACCGCCGCGTGCCTTCGCCGGCGAGCAGCCGGTCGGCCTCACGGCGGAGCACGGCCGGGTCGCGGAGTTTGCCTTCGTCGGCAAGCGTGGACAGTAACTCGTCGGGCGGCCCGCCCGTCACGAAGTAGGAACGCCGGCAGGCGAGCGCATGGTCGTCGAGCGGGCCGGGCTCCTCGGCCAGATAGAGAAACCGCGATGAGCAGAGGACCGCCCGGTAGCCGGCCCGAAGGGCGTCGGCGAACGGCGCCTTCTCCGCGAGCAGGTCGTGGACGAGCGTCACGTAGCCCGCGACCGCGTCGTCGGGCACCGGCCGGCGGAAGGCCCGCCGGGCGAAGGCGGCCACGAGCCGGGCCGCGTCGGCCTTGGCATCCTTGGGCCGGGGGCGGAGCCGGCCGGTCTTCTTGTCCTGCTCGTCCTTCTCCAGCGGCAGGTCACCGAACACGAGCCGCCGCAGGGCGTCGTCGCCCGGCCCCTGGTGAAACCGCTCCATCACGAGCCGCTCGAGCGCCACGCCCGGAACGTTCTGCGGCTCTCCCTCGCCGGCTCCCACCTGCCCCTCACGGAAGTTGGCTCGCTTGAGCGTGACGTCGCCGGGCCGGATCTCGAGCATGTGCCCCTTGGGCAGCCAGCACTCGAAGACGATCTCCCGCGGCTCTTCGCCCGCCTCGAACGCGGTCACATACTGAAGCAAGGGCGCGCTCGAGACGCAGAGCCCCGTGTGGACCGTGCACCAGACGCCGCCGGTCGCCGGCAGCTTGAGCCCCGAGGCCGTGACGCGGAAGCGATACCAGCCGTCGGCCAGCGCCGTCGTGCAGGGCAGCCGGCCGTAGTAGATCGGCCCGCCCGACCAGACCACCGCCCGCTCGTCGAGCAACTCGGGCTCGCGGCAGCGGCTGGCGGGATTCGTGCGCACGATCCCCGCCGCGTCGAGATCCTTCCGGAGTTCGTCGGGCCGTGCAAGCGCCCGCCGGAAGGCTTCATCGAGCGCGAGGTCGACCGCGGCCAGGTGCCGCTGCAACTGGTGGTGGGAGAGCGACTGCCGCTCGGCCACCGTGGTGAACCCGCCGGGCCGCGGCTCCTCCGGCAGTTCCTGGGCCAGCGGGATGTCGATGCCCAAGAGCGCGTGCAGCGACCGCTCCATCTCCCGCCGCGTGAGCCGGCGGCCGTCCACCCGGCCGAGCCGCGTGTCGCGGTCGCGGATCGCGTCGGTGAGCCAGCCGCCGGTCGCCGTCACGAAACGCTCGCGGTCAGCCGGCTTGGGCTGGTCGGCGTCGGCCGGGGGCATCTCGCCGTCGGCCACGCGGTCGATGAGCGTGGTCCAGCGGCGGTCGCCTGCTGGGGAATCGGCTTCGAGGGCGAGGGTGGCGAGGTCGAAGCCCGCCTCGGCACCTTTGCCAGAGTGGCAGGCGGCGCAGTGCCGTTCGAGAAACGACGCCACCGGCCGCGGCGGGCTCAGTTCGCCAGCCGCCGCCGGCGCCAGCAGCGCCGCCGCGATCACCGCCCAGGCAAGCCCATCGTGCCGGCGCATCGGCAGGTCCTCGGTCGGGCCGCTACTTCCCGCCGCCGGTGTGCGGGCAGGGTTCCGGATTGAACAGGCAGTTCGCGTCGTCGCCTCGGGCCGCCACGTAGGCGACGAGGTCCAGGATCTCGTCGCGGGTGAGCTTGTCGAGCAGCCCCTTGGGCATGATCGAGACGGGCGACGTCGTTCGCTCGTCGATCGCGGTCTTCGCAATCCGGACCGGCTCCGCCTTGGCGACCGGGTTTTCCACGAGCGCCACCTCGGAGGGTGTCTCGGCGACCACCAGGCCCGTGATCGCCCGGCCGTCGTCGGTGAGAATCGTCGTGGAGCGATACGTGTCGTCGATCTTGAGGGACGGCTCGAGGATGTGCCGCGTAATTTCGACGGCCGTCATCTCCTTGGAGAGCTTGGCGAGCTCGGGCCCGAAGTTGTTGCCCTCGTCGCCGAGCTTGTGGCAGGCGACGCAGCTGGCGGTGCGGAAGAGCTCGCGACCGTGGACGAACGACCGGCCACTCGTCATCGTGGCCACGCTTCCCTCCAAGTCGGAGAGGACCCACTCCGTCCGCGGGCGGCGGTCCTTCAGGAGCTCATCCTTGATCTCGACCGGCTTGGCAGCGAGGTAGGCCGCCGGGTCGGCGAGGTAGCCCTCGAGGTCGTCCACCACGTACATCGCGCCGAACATCCGCCGCCAGTGGCCCGGATAGGTGCAGACATACGGATACACGCCCGGCTCGGTCGGGGCCTGGAAGGTGACCCGCTGCGTGCCCTGCGGCTGCATGAGCGTGCTGGCGGCGAGGATGTCCGGCGACTTGGGCACGAAGCTCGCCTTGGCGAAGGCCGGATCCTGGGCCTGCGACTCGGCGAGCTCGCCCACGGCCTGCATCCGCCCCGGCTTCGTGATCACGAAGTTGTGGGGCATGGCGTCGGCGTTCT
>CAMCPF010000367.1 GCA_945876515.1 Candidatus Kuenenia stuttgartensis | reverse complement strand
TGCGAGGGGTTGCCCGTGCCCTCGAGCGAGCTGTGGAAGCGAGCGCAGGCAGGATGCCGAAGCGAGCGGACACGCAGTGAACGGAGGCCGGGAGGGCCGGAGTGAACGTGTAGCGAGAGGGCATGGGCAACCCCGAGCCCGCGGCAACCCACGACGTGGCGCGAGCAATTCCCACAACGCTCAGTTCACGCCCGGCGCGTGCGATCCGTTCCCGGGCGGACGTCGAGCGTGAGGCCGTCGTCGTCGCCCCGCTCGAGCCGCTCCCAGGCGATCGCCCCCATCGCCGCGTTGTCGGTACAGAGCGACAAGGGGGGCACGAGCACGGCCGCGCCCCGTCGCCGCCCCAGATCGGTGAGTGACTCGCGGAGCAGCGTGTTGGCGGCCACGCCCCCGCCGACCGCGACCGTGCGGCAGCTCGTCTTTTCCAGGGCCAGGTCCACTTTGGCGACGATGGAATCAACGACCGCCTGCTGGAATGCCGCCGCGAGGTCGGCACGAGCACGGCCCTCCGGCGGCGGCGTGTCGGCCGGCGCTCCGGGCGGCCTCACGAGGTATCGCAGCGCCGTCTTCAGCCCGCTGAAGCTGAGGTCGAGCCGGTCGTGGTCGGACCGCAGCGGCCGGGGAAGGCGATGCGAGCGGGGATCGCCGGCACGGGCCGCCCGCTCGATCTCCGGGCCGCCGGGGTAGCCGAGGCCGAGGATCGTGGCCGCCTTGTCGAAGGCCTCGCCGGCGGCGTCGTCGATGGTGCCCCCGAGCCGCTCGAGCGTGAGCGGGTCGCGCACATGAAACAGCGTGGTATGGCCGCCGCTGGCGACGAGTCCCACGCAGGGATAGCTCATGGCCTCGCCGTGCGCCAGACGGCAGGCGTAGAGGTGGGCGGCGATGTGGTCGTAGCCGACGATCGGGATGCGAAGCGTGGCGGCAATGCCCTTGGCGGCGGCCAGGCCCACGAGCAGCGAGCCGACCAGGCCCGGCCTGACGGCCACGCCCACCGCCTCGATCTCGCCGCGGGTGATGCCGGCCCGCGCCACGGCCTCGTCGATCACGGGAATGATCCGCTCGACGTGGGCCCGCGACGCCAGTTCGGGCACCACCCCGCGCCAGCGGGCATGGAGTTGCTCCTGGCTGGCGACGACGCTCGAGAGCACCTCCCGCCCGCGGGTCACCACCGCCGCCGCGGTCTCGTCACACGTCGTCTCGATCGCAAGCAGCGGCATGGCAACGGTATGACTTTTGACGCGGCCCCGCGGCCGCGTCAAAAGTCATACCACATCCCGATTCCGGCCCGGTTCTGGTTGTAGAAGGTGAACTCATACTGCGGATCGGAGCCGTAGAGATACTCGAAGCCGATGCGAAACAGCTTCTCGCTCCGATCGCCCCGCCAGGCCCAGCCGGTCTGCACGCACACATTGCCGCCCCAGTCGAGCTCCTGCCGACTCATCCCGTTGACGGCCAAAAAGGGCGCGCCGTGGATTCCGGTCGGCCGCGCCTGGATCAGCTCCGTGCCGGCCTGAAACTCCCACGGCTCGGAGCCGCCGGCGTTGAAGAACGAATACCCGAACTCGCCGTACAGCCGCAGCCAGTCGAGGGCATACCACGAACCGCCCAGCACGATCGCGTCGCGGACGTAGTTCACCCGCGGGAAATCCGGATACCGGATCATGGCCTCATCGCCGAGGTGCGCGCTGTTGTGGTAATACGCGAGCTTCGTCTGCCACCGACCCACGCCGTAGACCAGCGGGATGCCGAACCGGTAGTCGCTCGACACGAGATCGCGGTCACGGGCCGGATCGAGCCGCACGAAGGCCGCGCCCTCGAGCTGCACCTCGAAGCCCTGGGGATGAAGCACGGTGTCGGTGCCGTAGCGCAGCACCGACACCCGTCCGCCGAGCGTGCTGTCCCAGAGCCATCCGGACGACTCGGATGGGGTGAAGGGGTCGGGGGCCGTGTCGTCGTACCAGACGGTGGAGAACCTCGGCTCCTTGGGGCCGGCCAGGTAGCTCGTGTAGATCAGGTTGTTGGGCAGGATGTGCCACGACCAGGGCCGGGGCGCCCAGAGGTCGTCGAACGCGTCACGGGGCACGCCCGTCGTGCCGCCGTCGCGATACGGGCCGGGCAGGTACGGGTCGTCAAGGACCACCGGCCCCCCGGGTACTACCCGGCCGCCGGGTTCGGACGGGGGCAGCAGTTGCATGTCGCCGCTGACTGGCGGCGGCAGTTCGCCGGTCCCCAAATCCTGTGCCGCGGTCGTGGCGGCCGCGAGGCAGCACCAGGACACGAGCACTCGGATGATCGGGACGGACATGGTGGACGACGGCATCTCGGGCGACCGGGGAAGCACATGGGCCGCCTGTCTCGGACGCTGGTCCGCACAGGTTGCAGCCGGCAGGTGCTTGCCGCCAGACTCTAATCCTCCGGCGTGGGCCGGCTACAGACTGATCGGCTTCCGCTCGCTTGGATTCGCGACGCATTGGCGGCGGTGTGACAGTCACCGGCCCACGGCGGCAGGCTGGGCGAGATCGCGAATCCAACGCTCAGCCACCTTTCGTCGATTACCCCGTCACCGAGGTTCACCGCGATGCCCCTTCCGCCCCAGACACCCGCGGCCGCCACCCTCGACGGCTTCGCCTCGGCCCTCGGCAGGATCCCCAGCGGCCTGTTCATCGTCACCTGGCGCGCGACGGATGCCGACCGGGGGATGCTCGCCAGCTGGGTGATGCAGGCGGGCTTCGAGCCGCCTCTGGTCTCCATGGCCGTGGGAACCGCTCGCGACCTCCTCGGGGTGGTGCGCGCGGGCGGCCCGTTCGCGATCAACGTGCTGGCGGAGTCGCAGCGAGGCCTGCTGGCCCGGTTCGGCAAGCCCCCGGCCGCCGGTGAGGATCCCTTCGCCGGTCTGGCCATCGACCGCACGCCGGCGGGCGTAGCCACGCTCGCCGATGCCGCAGGTTGGATGGAATGCCGCGGCGTCGCCGAGGCGTCCGCCGCCGGTGCCGATCATGTGATCGTGCTCGGCCGGATCGAGGTGGCGGGCGGGCGGCCCGACACCGCGCCGCTCGTGCATGTCCGCCGCAACGGACTCAAGTACTGACGACGAAGGCGGCTACAGGTAGCGGGCCACGATCGCCCGGCCGCGGGCGGGATCGCTCGTGCCGTCCACGATCACCCGCCCGTCGGCGAACACCGAGAGCCGGATGCCCGGCTCCACCGCGGCCCGCAGCAGCCATTCGTTTGCGGTCACGCTCGCCACGCCCGCGAGCCGCTCCGCCAGCGCCGGCAGATCGACCTGGCCACCGCCCGCCGCCACCTGCACCGCGTCGCGACCGCAGAGGGGCGTCGCGGCTCCGCCATGCCGCCCCTCGAGCCACGGGCTGTCGCCTGCGCGGCAGGTCGGGCAGCCGGCTGCGGCCAGGGGCGCGAGATCGACCACCCGCCACTGAAAAGCCCACAGGTCGCAGGCCAGCATCCGCCCGGCGGTGGCCTCGGCCTCGCCCACGAGCAGCTTGATCACCTCGGCGGCCTGGACGGCGGCCACGACCATCGCCGCAGGGCCAATGATTCCGGCCGTGTC
>CAMCPF010000366.1 GCA_945876515.1 Candidatus Kuenenia stuttgartensis | reverse complement strand
ACGCGAAGCGTTTCGCCCTGGAAAACAAGGCAAAAAGGGGCGAAGAATTTCCCGGGAGGCCGCGATTCACCAGGCCGGGTGACTCACCGTTTCGCGTGGTGAGAACCGGGGAACACCGGCCCAAAACCGGCAAAAAACCCGCGAATTCGGCGTGTTTCAGGCCTCCTCACCGCTGTGAGGAGCCGCTCACCGCCGCTGGGAGCGGAAAACGCCGGTTGGAACGGGAAAAACGCCCGACGCGGAATGAGCCACCACCCCCAGGCACGCAGCGGGCAAAGCCCGCGCCGCGTGCCATCCGGGTCGTTGGGCGAAATTGGCAACATGCATGCCTGAAGCGGCCTCAATGCCCAGGCACGCAGCGGGCAAAGCCCGCGCCGCGTGCCATCCGGGTCGCCCCAACTCGACGTCCATCCGCGCAGACAGGGGTCAAAGCCCTAGCGGCCGCACGCCATCGGCCGCCAGGAGGGCGGCCGGCCGGGCGGAGGCCCGGCCAGGTTTCGCGGGCCATGGATGGCCGCGAAACCGATAAAAAAACACTGCCGCCCCGCGGAAACCCGCGGGGCGGCAGCCGTAGGAACTTGTGCTCGTCACTCGCTGAAATGAATCGAGCGAATGCCGGGCTCCCCGGCGGCCTCGACCGGAGCGGCGAGGCCACGCGGAGGTGTGGTGGGCTGCGTCAACGGCAGGCCCGTCGACTCGCCATTATCGGCGCAGCCCTCCGGTACAGTCACAATGCGTCACTGAATCACCTCCTTTACTACGAGGATCCCGGCTGCCGCGACCACTGCGAGACCGCCGCCGGGCTGAACCATCCTCCGGCCGTCGCCGGAAGCCATGGGAATAGTAGAGCTGAGCGGCCGCCGAACAAGCAACTGCTCTCACACGAGCCTTTCTACGCGGCCGTTTCCAGCCGGGAATTCGCGGCCTCCGAGCCGCCGGTTCACGGCAATCTCAGCCGCGGTGGCCGGCCCAGTGGCCAAACCGCCTACCCTGGTCAACGCCAACCGCCACCACGAGGCCGAGGGCCACGCCAAAGACCGCCTCGGCGAGCCGGGCGGCTACGGAATGAAGGGCCGAGGAATGGGCGTTCGCCAAGCCGGGGACCGCCGCTAGCACCCGCTCGATCGCATGATGAATCGCCGGGAGTTGATGCACCACGATCCCGCCCCCCACGAGAAACATCGCGACCGTGCCGGCAATGCCAAGGGCCCGCATCAGCCAGGGTGCCGTCGCCACGATTCCACGACCGAACCCGCGGGCCGTCTGGGAGCGAAAGCCGGCCAGCCAGAGCCCAAAGTCGTCGAGTTTCACGATCGCAGCCACGAGTCCATACACCCCCACGGTCATCAGCAGCGCCACGGCCACGAGCACCCCGACGCGAGTCGCGAGAGGCCGCCCGGCGACCACCCCCAGGGTGATCACGATGATCTCGGCCGAGAGGATGAAATCGGTCCGGATAGCCCCCCGGATCTTCGCCGCCTCGGCGGCCGGCGAGGTTCCGGCCGTCGACTCATCGTCGTGGCTGCGCCGGTGCTGCATTGCATGCAGAATTTTCTCGGCCCCTTCGAAGCAGAGAAACCCTCCACCGAGCACCAACAGCGGCGGAATCGCCCAGGGGGCGAACCAACTGATCACCAGCGCCACGGGGACGAGGATCGCCTTGTTGATCAGCGATCCGCGGGCCACGGCCCAGACGACGGCGAGCTCCCGGTCGGGCCGCACGCCCGTCACCTGCTTGGCGTTGAGGGCCAGATCGTCCCCCACGACGCCGGCGGTCTTGGTGGCCGCCACTTTCGTCATGGTCGCGACGTCGTCGAGCACGCTCGCGATATCGTCGAGCAACAGCAGCAGGCTCGTCGCCACAGGCAGGATTCCCCGAGAAAATCGCGCGGTCGAGTCAGCGGGCTCGCTTCTTCGCCGCCTTCTTGGCCACCTTGGTGGACGACTTCTTCACGACGTTCGTGGCACCTTTCTTCCGCGCTTTCTGCGTGGCAGCCCCGGCCGCCTGCTTCACCCGCGGCTTGGCCTTGCTCGGCTTGACCGCGGCCTTCGTGGCGGCGGCAGGGCGGGAGGCCTTCGGCTTGGCCTTCTTGGCGGCGGGCTTCGCGGCCGCTTTTGCCGCCTTGGTGGTGGCCTTCTTCAAAGTAGGCCGTTTTGCCTTGCGGCTCCCTCGGGCAGCCGCCGCAACCTCGTCGAGAAACTCGTTGACGGTGTAGGTCAGGTCTGCCTCGGAGAGCGGCTCGACCTCATCGATCACAAACAGCGCGAGTTCACCTCGCTGCTGGGCCTCCATCAAGGTCTTGTATTCATCGAGCGTGAGGTCGTCGTGATCCTCGTCTTCGCTGGTGAGAAACTCGAATCCAACCCGGGCCTTGGCATCCCAGCCGTCGATGTGAAACGACACCCCGTATTCCCGGAAGGGGATGTTTCGCGACACCTTGTAGCCGCGGCCGCGGAACAGCCGGGCCAGGAGATCGCAGGCGTGGGTCTCGGAGAGCAGGTCTTCAGCGGCGGCCATGGCGGGTCTCGCGGTGACGGGGGAGAAATGTTCCGGGGAGAATACCCGACGGCCCGAAAAGTGGCGCGGTGGGAGGCCTGCGATCACGTCGTCGCCCCCCGGGGCTTCCCCGGATGAATCCCCCAGGACAAAAATGGCGGGATGCTCAATGAATGGGTCGTGTTCGGCGTCGTCGCCCTGATCTGCATCGCCCTGGTCGTGCTCCTCCGCTTGGGCCTCGGCGACGACGAGACGGGCGGCGAGTGACCTGGGCCGCTCAATCCTTGCCCGGGTCAATCTTCCCAGCGGAAGGTGGCGTAGCCCGTGTTCCGTTCGCGGATCGCCGGTGAACCCCGCCAGAGAATCTCGGCCGCCGGTCCGCCCGGCTCGTCCACGTCCCGGAGCAGACCGGCGGCCACGAAGTCGGGCGTGGTCGGGGCGACCGCCCGGCCAAAGTTCTTGATCGGCAGCTTGATCCGGAGCTCATAGCCTCCAGGAACCCGTCGGCCGGAGGCCGCCGCAGAGGTGATCGGCTTGCGGTTGAGGAAGGCCTCGACCGTGGCGTTGCCCGCCGCGTCGGGCGGCGTAGCGCGAGCCCGCACGGTGCCCCGGAGCATCCGTGGGTCGGTGCGCCGCTTCGCCTCGGGCCGGGGGTCGAAGAAGAATTCGACCGCGTCGCCCGCTTCGAGCTTCTCATCGGTCACCCGAGCGTCAATCACGAACGAGTCCTCGTCGTGGCTGGTCGTAAAGGCGAACGACCCGTCGGCCGGCCCCGTCCAACTGGCGGCGTCGCCGAGCACGAGGGCAGCTCCATCGGTGCCGTGGGCGGCGGTCTTCCAGGCAGGGCTGTCGATCCCAGGCAGCCGGGCCAGGGGCGGGCACGAGTGACGGCGATCGATCACCACGGGCACAAGCCGCTCGGCAAAGAGCCCGTCGGGGCCCGGTGTTCGCAACCGCGCCCGGAACACGGTGGCGGCGAGTCGGCTGAAGTCGATCGCCTCGCCAAACCGGACCCGCACCGATCGCTCGGCGGAGCCACCGGCATCGGCCGTGAGCCGCACCTGCTCGGGATCGACTTCGAGCC
>CAMCPF010000365.1 GCA_945876515.1 Candidatus Kuenenia stuttgartensis | reverse complement strand
GAGGAGCCTCGCCCCGCCCGCCCAGACCATCGCCTTTGCGGTGGCCACTCCCACCCGGAGGCCCGTGAACGAGCCCGGCCCCCTGACCACCGCCACGAGTTCCGCATCGGCGGGCGTCCAGCCGAGCTCGCCTGCGGCCTCGGCGATCGCAGCGGCCAAGAGCCGGGCGTGCTCGCCCGCCGGGCCGAGATCGCGGATCGCCCGGGCCGTGCCATCGCAGGCTGCCACGCTGCCGGCCGCCAGGCTCGTGTCGATCGCGATCGTTCTCATCACGGCGGTTCCACGGGTGATTCTTGACCGGCCAGCGAGCCGGTCGTAGCCTCCCCGGCTATCATTGACAAGCAGTCGGCTCGCCCGCCGCGATCCGGCGGCTGGCCCGACGCGGCTGGAAGCGGACGTGAAGCGGGCCATCATCAGCGACATCCACGGCAACCTCGAGGCCTTGCAGGCCGTGCTCGAGGACATCGACCGGCAGCGGGTCGATGCGGTCTTCTGTCTGGGCGACATCGTCGGCTACGGTCCCAATCCCTGCGAATGCGCCAAACTCGTCCGCGACCGCTGCAGCGTGGTCATCCTGGGCAACCATGACCAGGGGGCGCTGTTCGATCCCGACGGCTTCAACTCGGGGGCCGAGCGGGCGATCCGCTGGACCCGCAGCCAGATCGAGATGCACGACCGGCTGCCGCGCAACTCCGCCAACCTCGTCAGTGACTTCCTGGGCGAGCTTTCCCGCAACCACCTCGATGGGGAGTTGATGTTCGTTCACGGGTCGGCCCGGCGGCCGCTCGACGAATATGTGTTTCCGGAGGACATCTACAACCCGCTCAAGATGGAACACATCTTCGAGCTCGTGCCCCGCTACTGCTTCCAGGGCCACACCCACATCCCCGGCATGTTCACGACGTCGCCCGAGTTCATCTCGCCCGGGGTGCCGGCCGGGGAGATGGAGGTGGCGATGGACCTGCCCGCGGGCAAGGCGATGGTCAACGTCGGCTCGGTGGGGCAGCCCCGCGACGAGGATCCGCGGAGTTGCTACGTCATCCTCGAGGATGATCGCCGGGTGCGGTTCCGGCGGATCGCCTACCCGCTCGAGACCACCCGCAAGAAAATCCACGCGATCCCCGACCTCGACAACTTCCTCGGCGACCGGCTCGCGCAGGGAAGGTAGGGCCGCCGCCACCTGGCCCGATATACTCTTGAGATCGCATCGGCACGGAAGTCCCCCAAGGCAGTCGGCCGCCGGGGCGCAGTGATCACCCCGGAAGCCCGTCGTGGAACGCCGCTACGTCTCGTTCTTTGCCCTCGCGCTGGCGATCGTCATCACCAGCCAAATGCTTCAGGCGTGGCTCTACCCGCCGCCGGAGCAACCGGCCGCCGACGCGGTCCCGGCGGAAATCGCCGCCCAGGATCGTGACGCCGCCGATGCCGCTCCAGCGGCCGTGGCCGACGAGGAAGCTGCCCCCGCGGCCGAGGTCGGCGAGGCCGCGCCGCGGCGTCGGTTCACCCTCGGTTCCCTCGATCCTTCCGACCCCGCGCGGCTCCTGGTCACGCTGACCAGCCGCGGCGCCGCCGTCGAGCGGATCGAACTCGCCGACGACCGGTTTCACGATCAGGACGACCGCGGTGGCTACCTGGGCCATCTGGCCGGCGAGGCGGTCGCGGAAGGCTGCCGGATCGGCGTCGTCGGCCCCGGCACGCCCGCGGCTCAAGCCGGCCTTCGGCCTGGCGACGTCATCACGGCCGTCGCCTCCGCAGCCACGGCCGATCCGGCCGCCCTCGCCGACGTGCTCGCGGGGCTGCGGCCCGGCCAGCGGGCGACGGTCAGCTCCCTGCGAGACGGCGCCGCGAGCGACTGCGAGGCCACGCTGGGCCGGCGGCCGCTGGAGGTGGTGCGGCCTGAGTTCCGCGGTGAGCCGGTCGTCGATCCCGAGGATGAGCCCCACGACCCGCTCTCGTTCCGAATGTCGCTCGAGGGCCGCGACGGCCGCACCCGGCGCGACGTGCTCGCCGAGATCGCCGGCCAGGACCTCGCCGAGATCGACTGGGCGGCCGAGCCGACGGTCGACGGTCAGGGCGTGCGGTTCACGCGAACGCTGCCCGGCGGCCTGCGGGTGGCGAAGGAATATCGGCTCGCGCCGGTCGCCGCCCCGGGTGACGGCGGCACTGCGACGCCGGGCTATTGCGTCGAGATGGCGGTGGAGTTCGAGGCCACGGGCGGGCCGACCGTGGTCACGTACGCCCTCGATGGGCCCACCGGCCTGCCGACGGAGGGCTGGTGGTATACGCAGCGAGTCTGGCACGACTTCTGGGGCAGCCTTGCCGTCCGCGACGTGGCGCTGCGGTTCGTGGGGGGGCAGAGCACGCTCGTCAGCGGCCTCAAGACGCTCGACGGCACGCTCGAGCGGCCGGCCACGACGGTCACGCCCGGCAAGCCGCTCTCGTTCGCCGGCGTCGATGCCCTGTACTTCGCTTCGGCCTTGATCCCGGCCACCGAAGCCGATCAGCCCGACCTCGCGGAGGTGCGTTCGATCGTCGTCGGTGAGCCGCAGGGCCAAGCCCGCAAGAAGCTCGTCAACGTCACGCCGCGGATCGTCTCGCAGGAGCTGGCCCTCGAGCCGGGCAAGCCGCTGCGGCACGGCTACACGATCTTCGCCGGC
Organism: Candidatus Kuenenia stuttgartensis; assembly: GCA_945876515.1. Taxonomy (GTDB): domain Bacteria; phylum Planctomycetota; class Planctomycetia; order Pirellulales; family UBA1268; genus QWPN01. The sequence continues at coordinate 938 of CAMCPF010000365.1, read as the reverse complement.
CCCAAGCAGCCCGACCTGCTCCGCCGGTTCGGCGCGGCCGGTGCGAACATGGACGACCTCGTCTACTACGGCTGGTTTGGCTGGGTGGCCCGGCCGATGATCGCACTCCTGCACGGTCTGCATGCGGTGATCGGCAACTACGGGATCGCGATCATCCTGCTGACGGTGCTCGTCCGCGGGGCGATGTTCCCGATCAGCCGCCGGCAGGCGCTCTCCTCGCAGAAGATGCAGGCGCTCCAGCCCGAGATGAAGGTGATCAACGAACGCTACAAGAACGATCCCCAGAAGCGGACCGTCGCCACGCAGGAGCTGTGGCGGAAGCACGGCGTCAACCCGGCCAGCGGCTGCCTGCCGGTGTTCATCCAGATTCCGATCTTCATGGGTCTCTATCGGGCCTTGGCCACCGACGTCGAGCTCCGCGAGGCGCCGCTCTTCTCGTCGGCGATCCGCTGGTGCTCGAACCTCGCGGCGCCCGACATGTTTTGGAACTGGTCGAAGGTGCTGCCGCAGTTCTTCGCCGCGCCGGAGGGCTGGCTCGGTCCCTACCTCAACCTCCTGCCGCTGGTGACGATCGGGCTCTTCCTCTGGCAGCAGAAGCTGTTCATGCCGCCGGCGGTGGACGAGCAGCAGAAAATGCAGCAGCAGGTGATGAACTACATGATGTGGTTCATGGCGCTGATGTTCTTCAAGGTGCCCTCGGGCCTCTGTCTCTACTTCATCGCCTCGAGCCTGTGGGGCATCGCCGAGCGGCTGTTGTGGCTGCCGAAGCCCGCGGGGGCTGCGGCTGCGGGTGGGGCCACCGTGGTGGATGCGGTCTCGCGGCCTGCCGGCCCGACCGCCGCCGACGCCACCCGCGAGAAGCGGCTGGCCCGAAAGCGGCGGTAATCGACTCCGCTGGCTCGGGGTCGCCCGTGCCATCTTGGTGAGCTGCCGCTCGG
>CAMCPF010000364.1 GCA_945876515.1 Candidatus Kuenenia stuttgartensis | reverse complement strand
AACTCCGCCTGCGTGATCGACATCCCGGCCTTGGTGGCGACGTCGTCGGCCAGCTGCCGCAGGCTGCCCAGCGCGTCGAGATCCTTCATCTCCTCGAGCACCGTGCGGAAGGCGGGCAGCTGCCGTCGATCGAGGTAGGCCTGCATGTCGTCCATCAATGCCGAGACCTTGTCGGTCTCCCGCACGGTCAGCTCGCGAACCCCGCCGATCGCCTCGTCGATCTTGGCCGGCCGCTCATCGGTGGCGACGAAGGCCTCGGCCGCCAAGCCGGCCAGGCGGCCGCCGATCGTGGCCTGCTCGCGGGAGGCGAGCTTGAACCGCTTGACGAAGGTGCTCCCCTCGAGCCGGGCCATCACGGCCGCCAGTTCGTCGGCGACCTTGGCGAACTCCTCGAGCAGCTCCTCCTGCTTGGCGATCGCCTCGTCGAGCGCCTCGTCGGCCGGCGGCTCGGCGTCGGCCTCGCCGGGAGGCGTCGGCTTCGAGACGCCCGCCTGGGTGGAGGGCAGACCAAGCCGCCCCTGCCCCGGCGCACCCGGCTTCTGCTCGCCGCCCGCGTTGGGATCCTGCGGCTGCTGGGACGACTCCTTGTCCACGACCTGCGGAATCGGTGGCGTCGGCTGGCCCGGCTCGCCCCCCTGGCCCGCGGCCGGTTTGCTCTTGTCTTCGCCCACCTTCGGCGGCGGCTCACCCTGCTCGCCCGCCTGACCCTCGCCCGGTTCGCCGGCGAGCTGCCCCTCCTGGGGCTCGCCCGGCTGCGAGGAACCGGAGGCAGGCTTAGCCGCCTGGCCCTGCTGGGGCTGACCGGCCTGGCCTTCCTGCGGCTGACCCGGCTGGCCGGCTTGTCCAGGCTCACCCTGCTTCCCCTGGCCGGCGGTCGCCAGCTTGGCCGCGGCGGCCTGCTCCAGGAGTTCGGCGACGCTCGGCATCCGGTTCTCCGCGATGTCGGCGAGCGCCTGGATGTCTTCCGCGAGCTGCTCGAGCGTGCCGGCCTCGAAGTCCGGGTTCTTCATCGCCTCGCGGACGAGCTTGCCTCCCTCCTCGACGAGCCGCTCGAGCCGCCGCGCGTTGGCGTCCTCGGCGGCGGCCTGACCGGCCAGTCGCCCCCGCACCTCCTCGTCGAGCAGCCGCTCGGCGGGCAGTTCCCGCAGCTCCTTGTTGCCAGCCAACAGCGCCATCTCGCGATCACGGACCTCGCTCGCCCGCTGGCGAAACTGTGCCAGCCGCGTGTTGAGCACCAGCGCGTGCTCGGCCTTGTCCACCACGTAGATCAACAGCGGCGTCGAGACCGCCCGCGGCCGGCCCGGCTTGTAGTCCTCGGCGAAAGCCCTGAGGAAGATCGGCTGTGGGGCGATGCCGAGCGCGGCCGGGCAGAACGTGGCCACGGCCTCGATCGCCTCCACATCGACGCCACCCTGTTTGAGCAGCCGCTCGCCGCGGGTGCGGGCCGCCGGATCGTCGGCACCGGTGCCCCAGTCGGCGAGCCCCTCCCACTCGAGGCCCACGCGGCGGATCCCGAAGTCGTCGCGGACATCGATTCGGAACCGGAGCGTGTCGGTGTCCAAGAGCACCTCGCGATTGGGTGGCAGGTCGAGCGGCACGACCGTGGGGGCCTCGTCGGGCTTGGGCGCGAGCGAGAGCACGAGCGGCCGGCTGCCGTCGAGGCCGTGGCCATCCCGCCAGGTGAGCGTCACGGTCTCGGGCCCGGTCACCGGCCGCGCCGGCGTCCGCAGGAGATCCCCGGCCGGCTCGACCGGCCCGCCGTCGACGGTCGCGGCCGCGAGCGGGCGATCGGCGGTCGCCACGAGCATGAGTTCGCTGCCCTCCACCGGCGCCAGCGTGCCGCCACGGACCTCCTGCCGCACGAGGTCGGGGCGGCCGAGATAGTCGGGCAGCCTCAGTTCGGCGACGAGGCTCTTGATCTCCGGCCTGAGCATCGGCTCGATCCGGGTCGTCTGCCGCCAGTCGCCCGCCGCCACCGCCACGGCCGCCGGCTCGAGCTGGGGCGGCAGCGCGAACGCATAGCGGTCGCCGCCGAGGCCGGCCTCGAGCCGCTCCTGTCCGCCGATTCGCACGCTGGCCCGCGGAGGCTTCGACCGGGTCGCCGTCGCGAGCCGCAGCTCCACCTCGGCCGCCTCGCCCCGCGGCACCACGATCGTCTCGGGCAACGGCTGGAGCCGCGCGAAGGTGAACCGCTCGACGGGCAGCCACGGCGCGAGGAACCGCTTCCAGGCGTTGGCGGCGGCCTCGGGCGCAGCGAGCGCCGCGGCGATGGCCAGGCAGGCGGGCACGGCCGCGGCGAGCAGCCACGCCCGGTGCCGCGGCCGCGGCACGGCCTGGTCGAGGTCGAACGTCCCGGCCCGCTCGGCCACCTGCGCGATGGCCGCCTCGCAGAGCGTGCGCGAGCGGTCGCCCAGACCCGCGGGCGACTCGGCCGATCGCACCAGTTCGATGATGCCCAGGAGCTGGTCGCCGATCCCGGGGAACCGCCGACTGATCAGCCGCGCGAGCTGCTCGAGCCCGCGCTGCCCCCAAATCCACCGGTGGAACGCGACCGGGATCGCGGCACAGGCGGCGACCGCCCCGAGAAACGCCGCCAGCCGCACGCCTGCCGGTGTCTCGGTGAAGCGGTCGAGGGCGAACACGGCCAGGTAGCCGACGAGCACGCTGAACAACGCCCCGGCGATCGCCTCGAGGAGCTTGATCCGCCAGACCCGCCCACGGAACTGATAGAGCCGCCGCTCGAGGCCGGCTGGAAGCGTGATCGGACCATCCTCGCCACGGCGCTCGTCACTCATCTGATCGTTCCTCATTGTGGAGTTCCTTCTGCGATCAGCCCACCGCCAGCGGTTGCATTGTCGTCTCTGCCGCGGCCGCCGTCATCTCCCGGGCCCGGATTCCAGGACGCCGTCGATCGGCAGCATCCCGGCCGCAGCCCCGGAGCATGCTGTCACACGAGCCCCTGCCGCTTGCGGCCCACCCAGAACAGGCCCAGAAGCCCGACGAGCGTCGCGGCCACCAGCGGATGGCACCAGATCTGCAGCCTCCGGACCTCCGGGGGCGGCTCGGGCAGGGCGGCGAGCGCAGCGACCAGGCCCGCGACCTCATCCTGGGGCACGACCTTGCCCCGCGTCACCTGGGCGATCTCGGCGAGCACCTCCGGCCGGGCTACGTCGCCGATGCCCTCTTCGGCGGAACCCTGCACGAAGAACGAGGCGGCGAGCGTATCGGCCGTCTCGCGGCAGGTGAGCGTCACCTCGTGGCGACCCGGCTCCCGGGGCGTGAAGCTGGCCGCGAACACGCCCCACTCCGCGTCGCCCGCCGGGGGCAGGAACCGCACCGTGTCGACCTTGCCCGACGGGGCCGTGATCCGGGCGGCCACGTCGCCCCGCACGAGCGGCTCGCCCGACGAGGTCGCGACCCGGGCGTCGAGCGCGAGCGACTGGCCGAGTTCGGGCTGCTCCGGTGCGAAGGAGAGGCTGATCCGCTCCCCCTTCGCCATGTTCCGCCGGTAGGCCATCCAGCGGACCACCTGGCCCCAGAACCGATAGTGATACTTATCCTCCACGCCCTTCCGCCACCGCCAGGCGCCGTCGGTGGCCAT
>CAMCPF010000363.1 GCA_945876515.1 Candidatus Kuenenia stuttgartensis | reverse complement strand
CCGTTCCTCCGTCGTGGCGGCCCGCGCCGGGGCCGTCTCCCTGGTCACTCTTCGGCGGCCGACTGCACCTGGTAGTCGTCGATCCCGGCCCGCACGCAGGCATCCATCGCCGCCACCACGAACTTGTGGGCCGTCTCTTCATCGGCCCGGAGGATCACCGTCTGCCGCTGGGGATTGTCGGCGGCCGATTGCACGAGCAAGTCGGTCAACTCCTCGAGCCTCACCGGGCGGGCCCCGGCGTAGTAGTTGCCCTGTCGATCGATGTTGATGACGAACTCCCGCGGCCGGCTGGTGAGCGGCTTCGCGGCCGAGGCCTGTGGCAGGATCACGTCGATCGCGCGGTCGGCCTCGTCGAGCTTGCTGGCGACGAGGAAGAAGATCATCAACAGGAACACGATGTCGATCATGGGCGTCATCTCGAGCCCCGTGCCGAGGCGTCCCTTGTCGATCTTGACGCTCATCGCGACGGGCTCCGGGCGCGGGGGCTCAGGGACGGGGCACTGGGCTCAGGAATGGGGCGCGGCCGGGCGGGCGACCACGGTGCGGGCCGCGGCAGGCGGCGGCGAGGCGGCGAGTTGGGCGGGCGTCACCCGTCCCTTGCCCTCGAACCGCTCGAGCTGCGGCAGCACGCCATCGACCACCTCGTCAACCCCACGGAATCCCTTCAGGATCCGGCCCTCCAGGAAGTGGGCGATCATGGCTGCGGGGATCGCCACGCACAGCCCGGCGAAGGTCGTGATCAGGGCCACGTAGATACCGCCGGCGAGTTCCGTCGCCCGGTTGGCGCCGGCCTCGGGGCTGGCCGTCTTCATGAAGGCCATGATCATGCCCTGCACGGTGCCGAGCAGCCCGAGCAGCGGCGTCACCGAGACGGCGAGGCTGATGGGCCGCACATTGGCGTAGAGCCGTGAGGCCTCCCGCTCCTTCTCGACCTCGACCGCGCGTTCCATCTCGGGCAGGGGACGGCCGGTCTTCTCGAGCAGGGCCTGGACGACGCGTCCCGCCACCGAGGGGTGGTCGTTGCACAACCGGTAGGCGAGCCGCGGGTCGAACCGCCCCTCCTCCAGATCGGCAAGTTCGCGGGCCAGTTCCGGCGGCACGAACTTCCGCTGCCGGAGCGCGAACAGCCGTTCGATCCCGAAGGTGACGACCACCAGCGACATCGCCACGATCGGCCACATCAGCAGGCCGCCGGCGAGGAACAGCTGCCAGAGGGTCTGGATGCGTTCGAGGCCGCTCATGAAGAAGCTCCGGCGGTGGCTGGTGACGCGGCCGACTTGGCAGCCGCGCCCGCGGCGAGCGCCTCCAGCCGCTTGCGGGCGGCTGGCACGTGCTCGCTGTCGGGATAGCGATCAACCAGTTCGGCGTAGAGCTTGCGGGCCTGCTCCGGCTGCTTCAGCACCTCGAAGCAGCGGGCGGCCTCGAAGGTTGCCTGGGCCTGCCAGGGGTGGAAGGCTGCCGGCGCCTGCTCGCCGAACCCGTAGGCCGTCTTGAAGAAGGCCTTGATCGCCTCCTTGTGGTTGCCCTGCTCGAACAGCACCTCGCCTTCCATCAACTGCGCCCGCGCGGCGAGCGGGGTCCGCGGGCCCGAGGCGATCGCCCGGTAGCCGGCCAGAGCTTCGTCGAGCTTGCCGAGGTTTTGCTTCGCCCAGGCGGCGGCGTAGCGGGCTTCGGCCGCCCGGGGCGACTCGGGATCGGCGGCCAGCAACTGTTCCGCGAACGAGAGGCTGTCGGCCCAGGCATCGCGGGCCGCGGCCGCCTCCGCCGCCCGGATGAAGGCCAGGCCGCGGAGCGCGGCGGATGAGATCTTGGAAGGATCCGCGAGCGCCTTGGCGAAGGCCTTGGCGGCCTCAGCAGGCTTGCCGAGTGAGACGAGCGCGTCGCCGAGCAGGGCCGCCGCGTCGGCAGCCAGCGGGCCGTCGGGCGCCGTCGCCAGCTGCGCGGCGAAGGCCTCGGCGGCGGGGGCGGGTTCCTTCCGCATCACGTGGGTCCAGCCGAGCTTGTGCCGCGCCTGCTCGGCGAGCGGGGCGAGGTCGGCTGCGGTGCCGGCGGCGGTGATCGCGGCCCGGTAGGCCTCGGCCGCGGCGGGCCAGTCCTCCGCGGCCCAACGCCGCTCCGCGAGCTCGAGCCAGGCGTCGGCCGCGTAGGTGCTCTTGGGGAATCGCTTGACGAGGTCGGCGAAGGCCCGGGCTGCTTCCTCCTGCTTGCCGCCGCGGGCGAGCGCCAGGCCCATCTCGAAGACCGCCCGATCAGCGGCCGGGAAGTCGGGCCGTTCGGCGAGCAGTTTCTGGAACGTCGCGGCCGCCTGGGCGTGTTTGTCGGCGCCGGCCAGGCAGAGCGCCTGCAGAAACCTCGCCTCGGCGACGGCGGCGGCATCGAGCTTCTTGCTCAGGCCGCCATCGACGGCCAGAAGCCGCTCGCAGTCGGCCAGCCCGCCCACGAAGTCGCCCGTGCGTTGGCGGGCGTCGGCGCGGGCCAGGAGCGCCGAGGCCGCGGGGGTCGAGTCGGAGTGTTTCTCGATCAGCTCACTCCAGGCCGCGATCGCCTCGGGAAGCCGGTTGGCGGCATCGTGGCTCCAGCCGATCGCCAGCCGGGCCCAGGGAGCGCGGGGCCCGTCGGCCTTGATGGTCAGCGACGTGGCGAGCGCCTGGATCGCCCCCTCATGGTCGCCGGCCTGCTGCCGCAACTGCCCCAGCCGATACCAGCCCACGTCGGCGGACGTGCCTTTGGGGAACTCCTTGGCCAGCCGTTCCGCTGCGGCGAGTGCCGCCTTGGCGTCACCCTGCTCTTGCAAGGCGCGAACCGTCAGCAGCAGCGCCTCGTCCCGACGCGGCCAGGCGGGATGGGCCTTGGCAAGCGCGGCGAGGACGGTGGCCGCCTCGGCCGGCTTGTCCATCTCCACAAGCGCGGTCGCATCGAAAAACATCGCCTCGGCCTGGGCATCACCGGTAAGCTTCGCGGCGGCGGTTGAGAGCGCGGCATGGGCCTCGCTCCACTTGCCCGCCGCAGCCAGGGCCGCGCCCTCCCGCTGCTGCCAGGAGGGCCGCTTGGGCGAATCGGGCACCGCCGCGATCAGCTCACGGTAGGCGGCCGCCGCCTCGGCCCGCTTGCCGGTCGCGAGCAGGGCTTCGGCCTTGATGGCGCGAACGTCGGCGACCGCTTCGGGTGTGGCCGACTTCGCGTGCTTCGTGAGAAATGATTCGGCGCGGGCGAGCGCGTCGGCGGGCTTGCCGGCTTGAAGCAGGGCGAGGGCCGCCATCGAGGTGGCCGGGCCGGCGGCAGGCGCGGCGGGATAGCGGTCGGCCACCGCGACGAAGGCCGCGATCGCGTCGGCGCCGCGGCCGGGAATCGCCCACAGGGCATCGGCCTTGTCGAGCGCGAGGGCGGCCACGGTGGTCTGGTCTGCCTGCTTGTCGTCGGCCGCGGCGGCCAGTGCCTTGGTGGCCACGTCGAGGGCGGCCTCGGGCCGCTTGGCGTCGAGCTCCAGCAGGGCGAGCCGATGGGCCGCGTCGAGCGTGAGCGGGCCGGCGGTGCTCGCCGCGGTGGAGAGCCACGTTCGGGCCTCGTCGAATCTGCCTGCCTCCGCGAAGGCGCGTCCGGCCATCAGGGC
>CAMCPF010000362.1 GCA_945876515.1 Candidatus Kuenenia stuttgartensis | reverse complement strand
CGGACGACTTCCAGGAACTCGGCGCGGGCCACGACCCGGGAGACGCGGCCGCGGAACTCTCGCGCCCCGGGCAACCCTTGGGCGTAGGCGCAGGCGAACTTTCGCATCAGGAGCGTGCCCCGCTCCACGCCGAACCGTTGGCAGACGAGGTCGTAGTGGTGGAGCACGATCTCCCGCTGCTCGGCGAGCGTCGGGTCTGGGGGCGGCGTTTCGCCGCGGAGGAGGGCGGCCACCTGGGCGAAGATCCACGGCCGAGCCAGCGCCTCGCGGGCGATCATCACGCCGTCCACGCCGCTTTCTCGCAGCCGGCGTACGGCCGTCTCGGCAGAGTCGATGTCGCCGTTGCCCACCACCGGCAGCCGTGACACGCTCCGCTTGACCGCGGCGATCGCCCCCCAGTCGGCCTCGCCCTGGAAAAACTGGGCAGCCACGCGACCGTGCACCGTGAGGCAGGCCGCGCCCGCTTCCTCGACCCGCTGGGCGACCTCGATCGCGGTCCGGCAGGTGTCGCTGCACCCGAGCCGGATCTTGGCCGTGACCGGCACGCCGTCGCAGGCCTCGACGACGCGGCGGACGATGGTGCCGATGCGGTCCGGATCGCGGAGCAACCAGGAGCCGCTGTGGGCCTTGTCGGTCACCTGCCGCACGGGGCAGCCGAAGTTGAGATCGACGACGCTCACCTTGAAGTCATGGGCCAGGCGGCGGCCGACGGCGGCCAGATTGTCGGGGTCGTTGTCCCACATCTGTACGGCCAGCGGCCGGGGTTCGTCGCGGACGCCCCATAGCCGGTCAGGGTGCTCGCCGCGGGCGGTCTCCAGCCAAATCGCGCTGCGGGCGGCGATCATCTCGGTCGCGAGCAGGCCGGCCCCGCCGAACTCCCGGACCACCTGCCGGTAGGCGAAGTTGGTGTAGCCGGCCATGGGCGCCTGGAGCACCGGCGGATCGACGACGACCGGCCCGATCGTGAGCGGGGCCGGGGCGGCGGGCGTGGCGGGGACGGACGCGATCATGCCGGCCATGGTACCAGCGGCTTGAATCGGCTCACTCGACCGGGCTGGCGGACGCGGCCGTGGCCGCTGGCGAGGTGGCCACGGCCGGGCGGGCCGCGGCCGGCGGAAGCGGCGCCTCGCCTGCCGGCTCCGTCGGCGGCCGCCACTGGATCGGCGTGCCGATCAGCATCGCCACGAACTGGTCGTCGGGGAGCGAGAGTTCCGCCACCGCCATCCCGTATTCGGCGATCTCCAGGTTGTAGGTGCGAACTGCTTCGAGGAAGTCGTCCTGCTGGCCGACGAGCGCGGCGTGGGCCGCGATCACCGCCTCGATCGGCCGCTTACCCTTGGCGTGGTCAGCTTCCGCCATCGTCATCGCCTTTTCGGCGGCGAGCACCGCAGAAGCCCGAGCCGCGAGTGCCTCGTGGCGGGCCGGCAGGCTGCGCACGATCGCCCGCACACGGCCCGTGGCGATCCGGTTGGCGAAGATGGCCTCGAAGTGAGTCTGGTAGGGATCGGCCAGCGGCCGATCGACCGGCCACGGCAGCGGCTCGCCCACCGGAAGACGGGCCAGGTCCACGAGTTCCTGCTGGGCCGTGTTCAGTCGGGCCCGCACGTCCGCCAGATCGGCGCGGGCTGCGGCGGTGGCGACGTCGAGCGTGGCCCGGTCGTGCGGGTCCGCACCGGGAGCCACGAGTTCCAGTCGTTCGAGCGCCTCGGTGCCGCACCGGATGGAAGCGAAGCTGGCAGCGACCTTCCAGTAGGCCTGCACGATCCACAGCCGCCGCGAGCGGTCCCCGCTGCGGATGAGCGGTTCCAGGAGTTGCATGGGCCGGGCGTACAGTGCCACGTCGGCGGGCGCGAGCGCCCGGCCGGGCTGGGCCGCGATCGGCTCGAGCATCCGCGCGAGCAGGGCAGAGGACTCGCTCTGGGGCGGCGGCTGGCTTGGCGGCGGCGGACTGGCGACGGGGGCCTGCGGCGGCGCGACCAGTGACTGCGCGGGCGGAGGTGGCAGGCCCGGAGAAAGCGAAGCGGGCGGCGCAGGCGTCGCCGGAGCGACGGGCGGTGCGGGCATGTCGGCCGGCACGACGACCGAGGTGGTGCCGTCGGCCGCGGGCTCCTGCACCGGCGGCTGGGGCACGGCGACCGGCACGGTCGGCGGTGTGGCGGGCGCAGGTTCCGTCGCCCCGGGTTCAGCACCGCCCTCGGGAGCGGTCGCCGGCGGCGACTCACCGGGTGCGGCCTCATCGGCAGCGTGCGCCATGCCACCGCCCGCGAGCGCCCACGCGATCACCCAGACGACGCGCAACGGGGGGCCGTGCATGGCAAATCTCCTCCCCAAGAGGCTCACAAAATCCGCCACCATGCGTCAACAGCAGAACCATCGCTCCCTATTCCGCAGGCTCGGGGTTGCCCATGCCATCTCGTCGGACGCTCCCTGCGGGCATCCTGCCCTCCGGTCGCTCGATGCTAGCTTCGCTTCGGCATCCTGCCTGCGCTCGCTATCAACGCCGCTCGATTGGCATGGGCAACCCCGAGCCGTCCATTGCTGAAAGTAGCCGCGGGCCTCCGGTCCGCGGAATCCGCCTGCCAGCCGAGTACGTATTCGGCGGGCAGGATGCCCGCAGTTACGAAGGATTCGTCTGAACGCACGTCGCGCGCTAGAACGCGCACGACCACGGCCGCCCTCGATTCGTCTGAACGCACACCGCGCGCCACAACGCGCACGAGCACGGCCGCCCGGAGGTGCGGCCGCCGGGCGGAGGCCCGGCAAGGCTGCAGGGGGCATGGATGCCCCTGCAGCCGTGTAGTCAGCTCGCAGCGTCGAGGTAGGGATCCTGGCTCATCTGGATGTGGGCCTCGGCCCGTTGTCGCTCGACGTATTCGAGCACCCGCCGCTGCCGCCGATGCCGGGCCTCGACCCGCTCCTGGGCCCGCTTAAAGGTAGCGAGCAGTCGTTCGGGGTTGCCACTCAGCCGGCCGCGGAGCGAGGCGGCAATCTTCTGGGCCCGCTTGGGGCCGTAGGCGGCGATCAGGATCTCATCGTCGAGGGCCACGTATTGTCGCCACGTGCCCGGGTCGCCTTGACGGCCGCAGCGACCCACCAGCTGGCGGTCGATCCGCGCGGAGTCGTGAAGCTCGGTGCAGATCACGTGCAGCCCGCCGAGTTCAGCCACGCCCGGACCGAGCTTGATGTCGGTGCCGCGGCCGGCCATGTTCGTCGAGACGGTGATCTGTCCGAGCTCTCCGGCCCGCGACACGATCTCGGCCTCCTGGGCGATGTGCCGCGCGTTCAGCACCGTGTGTGTGAGGCCGCCGGCCTCCAGGAGCTTCGACAGATCCTCCGACTTGTCGATCGACCGTGTGCCGATCAAGACGGGGCGGCCGAGGGCATGCATCTCGGCGATCTCGGCTACGATCCGCTGGAGCTTCGCCGGATAGTCGGCGGCGACCACCGGCGGCAGCCGCTTGCGGATCGCCGGCTTGTTGGTGGGCACGACGTCCACGCCGACGTCGTAGGTGCGGGCGATCTCCCCCTTGCTGGTCGCGATCGTCCCGGTCATTCCGGCCAGGTGGGGCCAGCGGGCGAACAGGTCCTGGATCGTGATCCGGGCGGCGTGGCCCGAGGGCACC
>CAMCPF010000361.1 GCA_945876515.1 Candidatus Kuenenia stuttgartensis | reverse complement strand
CACGAATGGCTGCGGCGGACCTTTCGCCGCGACGTCGAGGCGGCTGTGGCAGCGATCTGCGGGCCGCGAGCCGCCCTGGCCTGGGAGCCGGCCGCCACAGGGACGACTCCGCCGGCCGATGCCCCATCGGCACCGGGAGGCCTGACGGTCGTGCAGCCCCCGCCGGAGACCACGACGGTGGTCGCCGCTCCGGCCGCCGGGATCGGCGGCAGACGTGGCGGGCGCAGCCTCGCCGACTTCGTGGTGGGACCGAGCAACAAGATGGCCCTGGCCGCCGTGGAACTGGCCGCATCCCGCCCCGGCGAGATGTCGCCCCTGGTCGTGCACGGCCCCGGTGGCGTCGGCAAGACGCATCTGCTCGAGGGCCTGTGCGAGCGGGCCCGGGAACTCCGCCCCGGCAGCGTGGCCGTGTTTCTCGCGGCCGAGCAGTTCACCACCGGATTTCTCCAAGCTCTCCATGGCAGCGGCCTGCCCGGCTTTCGCCGCACCTGCCGGTCGGCGGAGCTGCTCGTGATCGACGACCTGCAGTTTTTCGTGGGTAAGCGGGCCACGCTCCAGGAGCTCCAGCAGACGATCGACGCCCTCCAGCGGCAGGGGCGGCAGGTCGTGCTCGGCTGCGATCGGGAGCCGGAATCGCTTCCCGAACTCGGGGCCGAACTGCTCGCGCGGCTCCGAGGAGGGATGGCCGCCCGGATCGCGCCGCCCGACTACGACGTGCGGCGGGGCATCGTGGCCTCGCTCTGTCAGGGCAGGGGCCTGGCGGTGGCCGACGAAGTGATTCATTACGTCGCCTCGTCGATGACCCGGCATGCCCGCGAGCTCTACGGCGCCGTCAACCGTCTCGAGGCCGCGAGCACGATGCTGGGAGTGCCGGTGAGCCTGGGCCTCGCCGAGGAGGCGCTTGCCGATCTCGTGCGGGCCGGCGGGCGGAGCGTGCGGCTGGCCGACATCGAGAAGGCCGTCTGCCAGGCCTTCGGCATCGACCGTGGCGGCCTGCAGTCGGGCAGCCGGGCCCGGGCCGTGAGCCACGGCCGGATGCTGGCGATGTATCTGGCCCGCAAGCACACCCATGCGGCGCTCTCCGAGATCAGCAGCCACTTCGGCCGCCGCAGCCACTCGACGGTGATCGCGGCGCAGAAGACGGTCGCCGAATGGCTGGCCACGCGGGCGCGGATCGTGCTGGCCGATTCGGCCTGGGATGTCGAGGAGGCGATCCAGCGCGTCGAGGACATGCTCCGCGCGGGGTAGGGCCTTGGGTGGTGTGGGCTCGGGGTTGCCCATGTCCTCTCGCTGGACGTTCCCTCCGGCCCTCCTGGCCTGCGGTCACTGCGTGTCCGCTCGCTTCGGCATCCTGCCTGCGCTTGCTTCCACAGCTCGCTCGAGGACACGGGCAACCCCGAGCCCGGTGGCACTATGGGGCCGGCTTCGGGCTTGTGGCGCGTTCTTCGAGGCTCGCCTTGTAGCGGACGCTCGATTGGGGGCCACCGAAGCCGACGACGCGGCGGTCGATCGCCGTGCGGCGGCCCACAATCCGGCCCGCCTCCACGTCGAAGCGGATCGTGCCGTCCCAGATCCGTTCGAGCAGCCGGGCCTCGAGCCGCGGATCGTCCACCGGCGTGAGCACGGTCGTGTCCACCGCGATCGTGGCGATCCCGTCGTCGAGCCGCTGAAGCCGATACCGCAGCCGCGTGCGGACCGACTTCCGCGGCCCGTTGGGCACCTCCACCACCACCTCGTCGGGCACCGACCACTCGTGCCCGACCGCGACGGGCTCCTCGGGAAGCGGCACGATCACGAGGTCGCCGGTCGCGGCGGCGGGGCAGGGGCGGAGTTCCCGGCGTTCGAGGATCCGGCCGTCGGCGGCCACCCGCAGTCGCACCAGCGGCACGCCCAGGCTCTGCCGCACACCCTCGTAGCCCGGCGGGGGATCGGCAAGGCCCGCGCTCGACCAGCGGATCTCCCCCTGGTCGCTCGACCGCGAGGTCATCGTCACCTCGTCCACCACCTGCTCGAGCGTGGCCGCACCCGCCTCATCGACCGCCACCACGTTCCAGGTGCGGCTGGAGTCGGTGCTCGTCTCCACCGATTGCGTGACGCCGTTCATCGTCGTTTCGGTGAGGGCCCGATGCATGACGTCGCTGGCCAGGTCGTCGCCTCGACGAAACGTGTACCGAAGCAGCACGGTGCCGGCGGCCACCGACGAGGCCGGCTCCGCAGCCCGCAGCGAACCGCTCACGATCAGGCCGCCGGCGACCGCCAGCAGGCCAAGGGTGAGCCCGGCACCGCGGCTCATGAGCGGTTCCCCGACGGGGCGGGCTCCGCTGCCCGGAGGCCGCCACCCCAAGCCAACTTTTCGCGGAGGGTTCGGTAGTATCCGTGGCTGCGGATCTCGACGAGCGTGAACCGCGGCTCGGCTCGGCGGACACGGATCGCGTCGCCCGCAGCGAGCGCAGCCACCACTCGACCATCCACCAGGCAGGCCGAGCCGGCATTGGGCCGTGGCACCCGCAGTTCGTACCGCCGCGTGGCCGAGTCGACCACGGTGCGGTTGGTCAGCGTGTGGGGGTTGAGCGGGGTGAACACGAAGGCCTCCATGTCCTTGCGCACGATCGGGCCGCCGGCCGACAGGTTGTAGGCGGTGGAGCCGACGGGTGTCGAGGCGATCAGGCCGTCGGCCCGGTAGGTGGTGGCGGGCTCGTCGTCCACGACGAGGTCGATTTCGATCATCGTGAACGGGGGGCCGGCCAGGAGGGAGGTCTCGTTGAGCCCCAGTTCCCGGTGGATGACGCGGCCGCCCCGCACCACCTCGCACTCGAACATCATGTGGCCCACGAGCCGAAAGCGACCCGCTTCGAGGTCGGCGATGGCCGCGGCGGCGTCGGTCCGGGGCGTGTCCGCGAGAAAGCCGAGCCGGCCGAGATTGATGCCCAGCGCCGGCACCTGCGTGTAGCCCATCCAGCGGGCCGCCCGAAGGATCGAGCCGTCGCCGCCCAGCACGATCAGCAGGTCGGCCCCGCCGAGCGGCGCCTCGTCTCCGGCCGGCGGCGCATTGTCGGCGGGGTCCTGGGCGACGCTGGTCACGCAGTGCCCCCGGGCCGCCAGGAGTTCGGCGACGTGGCCGATCTCCGCGGCGACGGCGGGCGCGCCCGCGATCACCACGGCCAACGGCGCGGGGGGTGGCTGCTCGCTTCGCAGGCGTGAGAGACCCGGCATCGATAAACCAGCCCCGAGGATCAGGTCAAAGAGACGCCGGCCCGGCCGGTCGATCAGTGGTCGGCAGCCGCATGGGAGATC
The DNA here is from genome assembly GCA_945876515.1 of Candidatus Kuenenia stuttgartensis. Taxonomy (GTDB): domain Bacteria; phylum Planctomycetota; class Planctomycetia; order Pirellulales; family UBA1268; genus QWPN01. Next base: position 330 of record CAMCPF010000361.1, on the reverse strand, counting down.
GAGGCCGTCGCACCGGGTCCACGGCCGGCAAGGCGCCGGCAGGCCGCCATGATGCCGGCCGCGTCGAGCCCCAATTCCGCGAGCAGTTCACCCCGCTCGCCGTGCTCGACGAACCGGTCGGGCAGCCCGAGCCGTGTGATCGGCCCCGCGGCGAGCCCCGCGTCGGACACCATCTCGAGCACCGCGGAGCCGAAGCCGGTGGGCAGGGCGTTTTCCTCGATCGTGATCGTCCAGGGTGCCGCCTCGATTCGCTCGAGCAGCAAGGTGGTGTCGAGCGGCTTCACGAACCGGGCATTGATCACGGTGATCTCGAGGCCCTCCTCGCGGAGC
>CAMCPF010000360.1 GCA_945876515.1 Candidatus Kuenenia stuttgartensis | reverse complement strand
CCGCGGACGGCACGGTCATCCACGCGTGGAGCTTCGAGCCGATTGCCGAAACCTGCCAGGCGCGGCGCCACGACTACTTCGCCCGCTACGTCGTGCGGCTGCCGGAAACGGCCGCCGCCGGTGCCTGTCGCGTCGAGCTCGGCGTGACCGACACACTCTCCGGCAAGGTCGCCACAGCGACGCTGCCACTCGAGCTGCTCCCGCCGCTGGCCGCCCGTTGAAGCCGGGCCCATGGCCCGCAGGGAGGCGGGCGGGGTAGACTATGGGTTCCCTTCGGAGCCCTTTCCCGCCTTGCCGATTCTCCTGGCCGAGCAGCTCGAAAAGACCTGTGGCGGCGGCTCCGCAGCCGGTGTCACCGCGGTGCGGGGCGTCGACCTGGCGGTCGATGAGGGGGAGTTCGTGGCCATCACCGGGGCGTCCGGCTCCGGGAAGAGCACGCTGCTCCACATGCTCGGCGGGATCACGCGACCCTCGGCCGGCCGCGTTCTGCTCGAGGGGGTCGATTTGGCGACCCTCGACGACGACGCCCTGGCGGAGATCCGCCGCCGCCGGATCGGGTTCGTATTTCAGCGATACAACCTTCTGCCCGAACTCTCGCTGGCCGAGAACGTGGCCCTGCCGCTGGTGCTCGACGGCGCGCCGGAGGCCCGCTGCCGCGAGGCCGCCCACCTCGCGCTCGAGGCCGTGGGCATGGCCCACCGGGCCGAGCACCGTCCCGACGCCCTCTCCGGCGGCGAGCAGCAACGCGGGGCGGTGGCTCGGGCGCTCGTCACCGACCCGGCCATCGTGCTGGCCGACGAGCCGACCGGCGCCCTCGACTCGGTCAACTCAGGGCACGTGCTGGAGCTCCTCCAGCGGCTCGTCCGCGACCGTCGGCAGACGGTGATCCTCGTCACCCACGACCCCGGCATCGCCGCGGCCGCCGGCCGCATCGTGCGGATGAAGGACGGGCTCGTCGCCGCGATCACGCCCGGTGGCCTGGCGGTCGGAGCAGCGGGCCCATGAGGCTGCTGCGGCTGCTCGTGCGGCAGTGGCGGAATCGCCCGGGCCGGGCCCTGGCGACCGCGGCGAGTGTCGCGGTGGCCGTCGGCGCGGTCGTGGCCACCTGGGTGGCGGCCGGCGCCTCGCGGCAGGGCTATTCACAACTGGCGGAGGTGATCGGCGGCGTGCCCACGGTCGATGTCACCGCCAGTGGTGGCGGCCGGTTCGAGGCCACGACCGTGCCCGCCCTCGCCGACCTACCGGGCGTGAAGGCGGTGGTGCCGCTCTTTTACCGGCCCACGCTGCTGCGGGTGGGCGACAAGCGGGTGCGGGAGGTGGCGGTGGGCGTTGATGCGACGGCCCTCGTGAACCTTGGCCTTTTGGAGCTCGAGGCGGGCGCGGCCTGCCGCGAATCTGACGAACTGATGCTCGACGCGGGCCTGGCCCGCAGCCTGGAGCTGAAGGTGGGCGACGAGGTCTTGTTCTTCGCCCGGCGGAGGATCCAGCGGATGCTGGTCACGGGCCTGGTCAAGCCCGCCTCGCTGGGCTGGTTCGCCGAGGGGGCCGGCGTGGTGGTCGACATCGAGGTGCTCGGCGGGATGTCGCTCGCCACGGGGATGGTGGACCGCGTCCGCGTGGCCCTGGCGGCCGACGCCCGCCGTCCGGCCGTGCGGGAGGCGATCGCCGGGCGGTTGCCGGCGGAGCTCCAGGCCGAGATTCCCGCCGGTCAGGCGAGCATGGCCGAGGACGTGCTCCACTCGGCCAACCTCGGGCTCGACTTCGTCACGGGTCTGACCGTGGCGATGGCCTTCTTCATCGTTGGCAACGCGATGCTAATGAACGTGAGCGAGCGGCGGCGGGGCTTTTCGCTGATCCGGCTGCTCGGGGGAACGGCCCGGCAGCTCCGCCGGCTCGTGATCAGCGAGGCGGCGATCCTCGGGGCCGTGGGCGGCAGCCTCGGCGCCGCCGCGGGCCGGGCGGCGGCGGGCCCGATCGCGGCCGGCATCGCCCGGGCGCTCCAGGCTCCCGAGGCCGCGCTCGCCGTGGAGCCCTGGGTGGTCCCCGTGGCCATCCTGCTGGGCTGCGGCATCGCCATGGCCGCCGCGCTCTGGCCGGCCCGCGAGGCCACGCGGGTCGATCTGCTCGAGGGGCTCGCGGCGGCCCCCGCCCCACCGGCCCAGGGCGTGTCGTGGCGGTTCGTCGCAGCGGTGGCCCTGTTCACCGCGGTGGCGATCGTCAACCAGGCGCTCGTGATCCTCGGGATCGTGCCCCCGAGAATGAGCGTGCCCGGCGGGATCACGCTGCTCCTGGCGTTCGTGGCCACCACGCCGCTGTTGCTGCCGCCGATCGTGCGGGGTCTCGCGGTGTTGATCCCGCGGCGGCTCCGGGTGGAGGGCGCGCTCGCCGTGGAGCAGATCCTCCGCCAGCCCGTCCGCACGGCCCTCACCACGGGCGTGCTCGTGGTCGCCGTGAGCAACGGCATCGGCCTCGGCCATGCGATCCGCGACAACGTCGACGACGTGCTCGGCTGGTATGGCCGGATGATGCGGGCCGACTGGGTGCTCTCCCACGCGGGCATGCTCCAGGGAGTGGCCGAGGCCCAGACGGTCGACTCGCAGGACGTGGAGACGTCGATCCGCGCGCTTCCCGGCGTGGCCGAGGTGGAGGGGCTCGGCGTCACGACCGGCCGGATCCGCGGCGGGGCCTGCGTGATCGTGGCCCGCGACGTGCCGGCCGATCAGCCGCTGCCGCTCGAGCCCGTCAACGCCACCGTCGCGGAGCTGCGGGCGGCCCTCGCCCGCGGCGAGGCGGTGGCCGGCACCGTGCTCGCCCGCCGGACGGGCATCAAGGCGGGTGACGAGGTGCCCGTCGAGGTCTTCGGCCGCACGGTGCCGGTGAAGGTGGCCGCCCTGGTGGTGGATTACACGAGCGGCGGCGCGTCGCTCCACGTCCGCCGCGACGTCGGCCGCCGGCTGTTCGGGATGCAGTCGGCCGACATCCTGCTCGTCACGGCCGAGCCCAGCCGGGCCGACTCGCTCCGCGAGCCGCGCGAGCGGATCGTGGCCGACCACGCGATGATCCTCCGCTCCTGTGGCGAGGTGCGGCGGTTCGTGGACACGATCGTCGGCGGCGTGGTGAGCTCGCTGTGGGCGATCCTCGGCCTGGGCTTCGTGGTGGGCAGCCTGGGCGTGGCCAACACGGTGACCATGAACGTGCTTGAGAAGAAGCGGACCTTCGGGCTCCTGCGGGCCGTGGGCATGACCCGCGGGCAGGTGACGCGGATGGTGGTGCTGGAGAGCGTCCTGCTCGGCGCGGCCGGCGGGATCATCGGCCTGGCGGCCGGAATGGTTACGGCCCTCTTCATCCAGCTTTCGAGTCAGCCATTGCTCGGGCATCCGGTGAGCGTCACCTTCCGCCCGGCCGTGGTGGCCACCAACCTCGCGGCGGCGGTGGCCGTGACGGCGCTCGCCGCCTGGCTGCCCGCCCGCCGGGCGGTACGCATGGACCTGCTCGAAGCGATCTCGGCCGAGTGACGCTGCGTCTCGCGTGCAGGCTCGGGGTAGCCGGTGGCGGCTTGCCGGACGCTCTTGGGTGACGCGGCTCGGGGTGGCCGGTCCCCGTCGCCCGGACGTTCACTCCGGCC
>CAMCPF010000359.1 GCA_945876515.1 Candidatus Kuenenia stuttgartensis | reverse complement strand
CGCTCAAACTCCGCGAGCACCGGCCGGCCCGCCGCCGCCGGCAAGACGCGGCCTGCGGCCGCGAACAGCTTCAGGCCGTTGTAGCGGGCGGGGTTGTGGCTCGCCGAGATCTGGATGCCCCCGGCGGCGGCGTATTCGCGGACGGCGATCCCCACCGTCGGCGTGGCCGCCACCCCGCAGTCGATCACGTCGCGGCCCGAGAGCGAGAGCCGCGTGGCGATGGCCGTCGCTAGCATCGGCCCGCTCTCACGGCCGTCGCGGCCGAGCACGACCGGCCCCGGCGGCAGCGTGGCCGCGAAGGCGGCGGCGTAGCAACCGGCCACCTCGGGCGTGAGCGCCTCTCCCACGACACCCCGCAGCCCCGACACACTCACGATCAAGGGCTCGGCGGCGGACTTCGCGGTGTCACTCATGCTGCCGGCAGTATATGACGTGGACGCCAAGACATTCATCCGCGTGAGGGGTTGCCCGTGCCAATCGAGCGGCGTAGGAAACCGAGCGCAGCAAGGATTGCGAAGCGAGGTTTCCTTCGAGCGACCGGAGGGCAGGATGCCCGTAGAGAGCGTCCGGCGAGATGGCACGGGCAACCCCGGCCCAGTGGACCCACCACACGAAAAACCTGGCTGCGCGTGTAAAACATCGCCAGTTTCCGACCCGCCGTCCCGGAGCCGCGCCCATGCCTGCCGCCGATGCCCACCTCGCCCGCCGCCTCGACGCGATCGCCGCCGCCCGTGCCGCCGGCACGATCACAGAGCACTCGGCCACGACGATGCGGGACTGGCTCGTGGAGCCGCGGTATGCGGAGTTTGCCGGTGAGCTCGCCGCCCTGATCGACGCGGGCTCGTGGCGGGAGCTCGACGACGCCTACTGGACGGTGATCCCCTTCGGCACCGGCGGACGCCGCGGGAAGATGTTTCCGGTCGGCTCCAACGCCATCAACGACCGCACGATCGGCGAGAGCGCCCAGGGCCTGGCCGACTACGTGACGAGCGTGCTGCCTGCGGGCCAGACGCCCACCTGTGCGATCGCCCACGACACCCGTCACCGCTCGGAGCACTTCGCCAAGCTGTGCACCGAGATCCTGCTCGCCAACGGGTTCACGGTGTTCTTTCTCCGGGGCGTCCGCAGCACGCCCGAGCTCTCGTTCGCGGTGCGGCACACGAACGCCTCGTGCGGGATCATGGTCACGGCCAGCCACAATCCCCCCAGCGACAACGCCGTGAAGGTCTACTGGGCCGGCGGCGTGCAGGTGTTGCCGCCGCACGACAAGGGGATCATCGACCGGGTGATGAAGGTCGAGACCGTCCGCCGTGAGCCCTTCGAGGAGGGCGTGGCCAGCGGCCGTGTGAAGTTCGTGGAGCAGGAGGTCGATCCCGCCTTCGTGGCCGCCGTGCTCGAGCAGTCGGCTCCGGGCCCGCGCGGAATCTCGATCCTCTATTCCCCGCTGCACGGCGTCGGGGCCACGGCCGTGGTGCCCGTGCTCGAGGGCGCGGGCTTCGACCGGCTCCGCGTGTTCGGCCCCCACGAGGCACCCGACGGCGACTTCCCCAACGTGCCGGGCCACGTCGCCAACCCCGAGGTGCCGGCGGTGCTCGAGGCTGTGATCGCCGAGGCCCGCGAGCGGGGCGACGACCTCGTGCTGGCGAGCGACCCCGACTGCGACCGGCTCGGCGCCGCCGCCCCGCTCGCGCGGGCTCCCGGCTCGGCCTGGAACACGCTCACCGGCAATCAACTCGGCGTGCTGTTGTCAGCTCAGGCGATCGCCGGCCGAAAAGCCCGCGGCCAGGCTCGGCCCGGCGACTATGTCGTGACCACGCTCGTGACCAGCGGCTTGGTTCGCCGAGTGGCCGAGGCCCATGGCCTCGCGGTCGACGACACCCAGCTCGTGGGCTTCAAGTGGATCTGCTCGGCGATCGACCGCCACGGCCCCGAGACCTTCGTGTTCGGCACGGAGGAGTCACACGGCTACCTTGCCGGCACGCACGTCCGCGACAAGGACGCGGCGGTGGCCGCTCTCCTGATGGCCGAGCAGACGGCCGCGCTCGCCGCCGCGGGCCGCACGCCGCACGAACTGCTGGACGATCTCTACTGCACGCACGGCTGCCACCAGGAGCGGACGGTGAACGTGATGCTGCCCGGCGCCAGCGGCATGGACCGCATGAAAGAGATCATGGCCACGCTCCGGGCCAAGCCGCCGACGGCCTGCGGCGGCCTCGACGTGGTCCGCACCCGTGACCAGGCCACGCTCACCACCTGGACTCCCGGCGGCACGCCCGAGCCCTACGAGGGCGTGAAGAGCGATCTCGTGATCTTCGACCTGGCGGGGCTTCCCGGCGCCGGCACGCGACCCGGCGGCCGGTTCCCCGCGCTCGGCAACGCCGTGGCCGCCCGTCCCTCGGGCACGGAGCCCAAGATCAAGTTCTATCTGTTTACCGCCGCCGAGCCCTGCGCTGCCGCGGAACTCCCGGCCGTGAAGGCCGCGCTCACGAAGCGGCTCGATGCAATCGAAGCCGACCTCCGCGCCCTCGTGGGCGTCTGACCGCGGCCGCCTCGGGCTACCACCGGGTGAAATGGCATGGTGCCCGGTGGGAGGCCTCGCTAGCCTCTGCCCGCAGTGGCCCCGCCTTCCTCCCGCCCCCCTGGAGTCGCGCCCATCATGTCGTCCAAAACGTTCCTGCTCGTCGCCGCGCTGGCGTTGGTCTGCGTTGCCGTACGTGCCGAGTCGGTCGCCACGGCGGCGACACCGCAGCCGGCGGTCGTGGGCCAGGCCCCGGCGAATCCCGCCGACGCGATCGTGGGCGATTGGAAGCCAGCCGACATGCCGGTGACCGTCAGGATCTTCCCGAGTCAGGGGCAGTATCTCGGTGGGATCGTGGCCGCCGAGAATCCTGCGCTCGTCAACAAGGAACTGCTCCGTGGGGTCACGTACGACGCCGCGAGCAACAGCTGGCGGGGCGAGGTGTTCGCGCTCAAGCGGGGCGACTTCGTGCCGATGACGATCCGAGCGACGCCCGCCGGCTTCGAGATGGTGGCCGGATCCGGGCTGATGTCGAAGACGATCGAGTGGGTCCGGGCCCAGTGATGTCGGGCCGGGGTCACGCCCGGCGCCCGAGCCGCAGCGTCTCGGCAGCGACGTCGGCCCAGGTGCGCGTGGCCAGCCGGGCGAGGATCGCCCGCTGCCGGGCGACCACGGCGTCGCGCTGGTCGAGCGCGTGAAGGACCGCCCCGACGAGTTCGGCCTCGCCGCACCCCGGGTCGAAGTATTCGGCCGCCGAGAGCTCCTCTGACGTGAGCAGCTCCCGCACGGCGGCCAGCCGGCCCATCACCACCGGCGTGCCGGCCGTCACGGCCTCGCCGAAGACCGCCGGCAGGCAGGCGGCGTCATCGTCGGCCACGAGCACCACGCGGGCGTGCCGCAGCAGGCGGGCCCGCGCGGCCTCGCTGAGCCCGGTGCACTCGGCCACGTCGAACGGCAGCCCGAGTGCCTCGACCTCGTCGTAGATGCCATCGCCCCGCGGCAGGCGGCCATCGACCAGCAGCTTGAGGTTGCGGCGGTGCCGCCGCAGCACCGCCGCGAACGCGGGCAGCAGCGGGCCGGCAGCACCACCGGGAAGCGAGGCCACGA
>CAMCPF010000358.1 GCA_945876515.1 Candidatus Kuenenia stuttgartensis | reverse complement strand
AGAGCGTGAGCGGCACCCCCACCTCGAGAGCTCGGTTTGTCAGAGCCCGATTTTCCTCGCTGAGCGGCGTTGCCGTCGCTCCGCTGCTGGTCGGCATCGCGACCTGGGCCCTCGCCGACGAGCCTCCCCGGCAGATCGGCGTCCAGGCTCCCGCCGCGGCCGCCCCGCAGCCGGGTGCCAATGACCGCCACATCGCGGTGGCCGTCCGCCGGCACCTCGAGCGGGAGCACTTCCTGCGGCGGCCGATCGACGACGGGATCGCCAAGCTCTGGTTCGACTCCTTCATCGAGGCGCTCGACCCGATGAAGGTCTACTTTCTTCAATCTGACATCGACCAGTTCGCCACCAAGCGGGAGACGCTCGACGACAGCGTCAAGCGGGGTGACGTCGGCTTCGCCTACGAGGTGCTGGCGCGGTTCCTGCAGCGGGTGGACGAGCGGCTGCCGGTGATCGAGCGGCTGATCGACGCGGCGCACGACTTCACCCAGGACGAGTCGATCGTGATCGATCGCGACCACACGACCTGGGCCAAGTCCGAGGCGGAGCTCGAGGACACCTGGCGGAAGCGGATTAAGTACGACCTGCTGGTGCAGAAGATGGAGGAAACGCCCCTCGAGGAGGCCAAGGACAAACTGCATCGCCGCTACAAGAGCTTCGCCAAGCGGATGCACCAGATGACGGCCGACGAGCTGCTCGAGATCTACCTCTCGTCGCTCACCGCCAGCTTCGATCCCCACACCAGCTTCATGTCGCCCGGCACGCTGGAAAACTTCGAGATCGGAATGCGGCTCCAGCTCGACGGCATCGGGGCCCAGCTCAAGAGCGAGGACGGCTACACCACGATCGTCGAACTGACGCCGGGCGGGGCCGCCGATCGCGACGGCCGGCTCAAGAGCAAGGATCGGGTGGTCGGCGTGGGGCAGGGCAACGAGGGTGAGATCACCGACACCGTCGACATGAACCTCAACGAGGTGGTGAAGCTGATTCGCGGCAAGCGGGGCACCGTGGTGCGGCTCAAGGTGATCCCGGTCGGTGAGACGGCCCCGAAGGTCTACGACATCACGCGGGACAAAATCGAGCTCAAGGATGCCGAGGCCCGCGGCGAGATCATCGAGCAAGGCAAGAAGGCCGACGGCTCCCCCTATCGGATCGGGGTGATCAACCTGCCCAGCTTCTACATGGACATGGAGGGCGCCCAGCAGGGTCAGGCCGACTTCAAGAGCAGCACCCGCGACACCCAGCGGCTGCTCGACGATTTCCGACAGAAGGGCGTGGACTGCGTGGTGCTCGACCTGCGGAACAACGGCGGCGGTTCGCTGCCCGAGGCGATCAAGCTGACCGGGCTGTTCATCGACCGCGGCCCCGTCGTGCAGATCAAGGACGCCGACCAGCAGGTCCGGCCGTATGACGACGTCGATCCGGGCGTCTCGTGGGAAGGCCCGCTCGTGGTGCTGACCAACAAGTTCAGCGCGAGTGCCAGCGAGATCCTGGCGGGCGCGATCCAGGACTACCGCCGTGGGCTGATCGTGGGCGACGATGCCACGCACGGCAAGGGAACCGTGCAGAGCCTGCTCGACCTGGGCCGGCAGTTGTTCCGCCGATTCGACAACGCGCCCTCGTTGGGGGCCATCAAGATCACGATGCAGCAGTTCTATCGCCCCAGCGGCGCGAGCACGCAGCTCGAAGGCGTGAAGAGCGACGTCACGCTCCCGAGCATCACCACCCACCTGCCGGTGGGCGAGAGCGACCTCGATCACGCGATTCCCTTTGACCGGGTGGCGGCGGCCCGCTTCCAGCCCACGGGCCAGGTGACTGAACCGGTCATCGACCTGTTGCGGAAGCGGTCGGCCGAGCGGGTGGCGGGCGACGGGAAGTTCAAGGAACTCTCCGGTGACATCGACCGCTACAACAAGCGCAAGGATGAGAAGACGATCTCGCTGGCCGAGGCCGAGTTCACGCGGCAGTGGAACGAGGGCAAGAAGGCGGAGAAGGAGGAGGAGGAGCGGCTCGAGCAGTCGGAGTTCTCCAAGCGGCCAGTCGTGAAGCGCGACTACTACTTCGACGAGGCGATGAACGTCACGCTCGACTACCTGCGGGCCCTCGCGGGGGCAGGGGGCATCGCCGAGGCCGCCCAGGCCGGACCGAAGAAGGATGCCGTGCCCGTGCTCCAGTAGCCGAAGAGATCGCACCTCGCCCACGCGAGCGACGCTTTGGCAAACCAGACCGGGGAGGGGACGGGGGTCGGGGAAGGCTCGACGAGCCGCTGGCCGCTTCGGCCATCAGCGACGAGACTTTTGCGGTCCCCGAGCCGGCGATACGCGGAAGTCGAACCAGTCGAGGGTCGTGATCGCTCCGGCCGTCACGAGGCCGCGACGAGTGGTGGCAGCGCCGCGAGTGCGTCGGGGTGGGCCGGCCGGATTCCGAGGTCGGCCCAGACGAGCGACGAGTCGATCCGTTTGTCTCCGCCGCGGCTTCGCGGGGCCGACTCGTCCCAGGTAGGGGGCGGAGCGCCGGCGAGTTCTGCGAGCCGCCCGTACCAGTCGCAGCGGCGGACGGGCGTGCCGTCGGAGACGACGTACAGCGGGCCGGGCGCCCGCGCGTCGGTGATCGCGACGACGACCGCAGCCGCGTCGTCCACGTGGACGAGGTTCAGCCAGCTGTCAGGGTCGGTCGCGATCGGCCGGCCCGCCCGCAGGTCGGCCAGTCGCGGCAGTCGTCCGGGGCCGTAGAGCCCCGCGAACCGCAGGGCCGTGCCGGGCCCGGTCGGATGGCCTGCCAGCAGCTGCTCGGCGGCGACGAGCACGCGGCCTGCCTCGCGGGTCGGATCGGGAGGCGTGGCCTCCGAGACGATCCCGCCCCGCTCGTCGCCCCAGACGCCGGTCGAGCTCGAGAAGATCACCCGCGGCCGCGAGCCGCTGGCATGGGCCGCAGCATCGAGCAGCTTTCCGAGGCCGGCGACGTGCACGTCGTGATAGCTGGCATCCCCCGAGCGATCGAAGCCGACCGCCCAGAAGATCGTGGCAACGCCTAGCCCGCTGTCGCCGAACAGCCGCTCCCAGCCCGGGCGATCCGCGGTGACGTCGAGGATCAAGGGCTCGATCCCGGCGGCCGCGAGCACCTCGGCCCGCGCGGGCGACCGCGTCACAGCCACGACGCGATCACCGCGATCGAGCCAGCGGCGGGCCACCAGCTCGCCAAGATAGCCACAACCGACGACGAGCCGCCGGGGGGGAGTGGGGTGATTCATGGAAGTATCCTACAGCGAACATCGTTGGGGCGGATGCTCCATGGTGACGCATCGGGGCTGCCCATGTCCTCTCGCTACACGTTCACTACGGCCCTCCAGGCCTCCGTTCACTGCGTGTCCGTTCGCTTCGCCATCCATGGCTTCGCTCACTTCCACAGCTCGCTCGAGGACATGGGCAGCCCCTCACGGTGTCTTCGTGAGAGATCGGCAGCAGCCCGTCGGAACTGCTGCTCTGCCCGCGCAACCATGGACTGCTCGGGGTGGCCCGTACCGATCGAGCGGCGTTGATGGCAAGCGGAGGCAGGATGCCGAAGCGCAGCCAGCATCGAGTGAGCGAAGGGCAGGATGCCCGTAGCGAACGTCCAGCGAGACGGTACGG
>CAMCPF010000357.1 GCA_945876515.1 Candidatus Kuenenia stuttgartensis | reverse complement strand
GAGCTGATCCCGCGCGGCTTCGGTCATCCGGTCGGGCGTCCACGGCGGATCCAAGACGATCCGAACTTCGACACCCGCCACGTCGGGCCGCTGCGTGAGGGCTCGCTTCGTGTCGGCGATCAGTTGCGGGCCGGCCGGGCAGGCGGGGCTTGTCATCGTCATGTCGATCGAAACGTCGTGCTTGGCCGCGTCGGCCGCCGCTGGGCCGATCGTCACGCCGTAGATCAGGCCGAGATCGACGATGTTCACGAACAGCTCGGGATCCTTGACTTCCTTCAGTACCTCGCGGACGGTGTCTTCGCAGAGGGGGCCGCTGGAACCGGCCGCGGCAGATGCCGCCGGCGCGGTGGCACTTGCTGCCGCGTCGCCACCGGTCGCGGGGAGGGCAGGGGAGCCGGACGAAGCCGGGGGCGTCGCCCCGACGGCGTGGGCCGCCGGGCCGTCGGCGGTGGCGGAGTCGCGGAGTCGCACCCAGACGCCCCCGTCCTCGACCTTCGTTTCGTGGGCCCGGGTTGGCCGCACGGCCGGCATCGTCAGGGCGGCACCCGTGCGGATGTCGAACTTCGCCCCATGACGCGGGCAGGCGATCTTGTGGTCGCGAAGTTCGCCGTCTGCCAGTGGGCCGCCGTCGTGGGTGCAGACGTCGTCGATCGCAAACCACTGGCCACCCACGTGGAACAGCGCCACCATCTCGCCCGCGACCTCCACGAGCGTCTTGCCCGGATCGGGGACTTCGCCGACGTCGATCACCCGCTCGAATGCATGCATCGCAGGCCTCACGTGATCCGCCGGATTCGGCTGCATACGGCCCGGGCCAGGGCCTCGCGGACCTCCGGGATCGTGATCCGGTCGAAGACTTGCTGGAAGAAGCCGGCCACGACCAGCCGGGCCGCCTCGTCGGCGGAGAGGCCGCGGGCCTGGGCGTAGAACACCTGCTCGGCGTCGACTCGGCCGCTGGTTGCGCCGTGGGTGCACCGCACGTCGTCGGCCTCGATCTCGAGACCGGGAATCGAGTCGGCCCGCGACTCGTTCGAGAGCATCAGGTTGTCGTTCCGCTGGTAGCCGTCGGTCTTCTGGGCCGCCTTGTCCACCTTGATCATGCCCCGCCAGACGAGCCGCGAGCGATCCTGAAGGGCGCCCTTGTAGAGCAGGTCGCTCCGGCAGGCGGGCGCTTCGTGGTGCTGGAGCGTGTTGTAAACGAGGTGTTGCCTGCCTTCGGTGAACATCACGCCGTTCACCTGGGCCTCAGCCTCGCGGCCCACGAGCGCCACGTCCTGGGCCACCTGGGAAAGCCGGCTGCCCAAAGCGCCGAGCGTCCATTGGAGCCGGCCACCCGCGTGGACAACCGCCTTCTGGCGGGCGAAGTGCCAGACGCCGGTGTTCCAGTTTTGGAGATTGACCATCCGGAGGAAGGCCCGGCGGCCGACCACGATTTCGGTGCCGCCGCAGTGGAAGCCGCCGGGTGTTCCGACCGGGCCACCGCCGGCCGTCTCGGTGAGCAGCGTGGCCTCGGCGCCCTCGCCGAGCACGACCAGCATGTGCGACGTGTCGACGCCGCCGGCCGAGATCGCCGACATCACGTGGAGCGGTTCTGCCACCTTCACGCCAGCCGGCACGTAGAGCACGGCACTCGCCCGGTGGAAGGCCGCGTGGAGCGCGGCGAACCAGTCGCTGCGGGCGTCGATCACCGAAAACCAGTGCGGCTTGAGTTCCGGCTCGAGGTCGGCGAGCACCGCTTCGGCCGAACCGAACCGCACGCCCCGGGCAGCGAGCGCGGGCGAGAGTTCGTCCTGAATGACATGCCCGTCGAGCGAGGCGAAGCGGCCTGCCAGCGGCTTGGCAGCGGGGGTGCGGCAGGCTTCCTCGGGGAAGCATTCGACGGCCGGCTCTCCCGCGGCCATGGCCGCCGCGAGGAGCCCCTCGGGAATCGGCTCGCCGGCCGGCTTCGCCGCGAGCCCCCAGACCGCCGGCTTGAACAGCCGGAGGTCCGTCCGCATCCAGTTCTCACTCCTGCGGTCAGGCAGCGGCAGCGACTCGAGGGCCGCGAACGCCTCCCGCCGCCGGTCGGCCACCCAGCCGCCCGCCACCCGCTCCGCGACGACCGCGTCGAGCCCAGCCCGATCGAATCGCATCTGGACGGGCGAAGGAGGCGTGGCGGTGGCGGGGGGCATCGGTCGCTCCGGGGCTTCGGCGGGGATCTCGCTCTGCGTCGGCCGTCAGCCGACCGAGCCTTCCATCTGCAGTTGGATCAGCTTGTTCATCTCGACGGCATATTCCATCGGCAGCTCCTTGACCAGCGGCTCGATGAAGCCGCCTACGATCATGGCGCTGGCTTCGGCCTCGGTGAGGCCCCGGCTCATGAGATAGAAGAGCTGCTCCTCGCCGATCCTCGACACGCTCGCCTCGTGGCCGATCGAGACGTCCTGCTCCTCGATCTCGATGTAGGGGTAGGTGTCGCTGCGGCTCTTGTCGTCGAGGATCAGCGCGTCGCAGACCACGCTCGACTTGCTCTGCTTGGCGCCGGGCTCGACCTTGACCAGGCCGCGATAGCTGGCCCGGCCGCCGTTCTTGGAAATGCTCTTGGAGACGATCCGGCCGCTCGTGTTGGGGGCGGCGTGAACGATCTTGGCGCCGGCGTCCTGATGCTGGCCCGCGGAGGCGAAGGCGATCGAGAGGATCTCGCCCCGGGCCCCCGGTTCCATCAGGTAGACGGCCGGATACTTCATCGTCAACTGACTGCCCAGGTTGCCGTCGATCCACTCCATCAGGGCGTTCTCGTAGGCCATGGCCCGCTTGGTGACGAGGTTGTAGATGTTGTTGGCCCAGTTTTGGATCGTGGTGTAGCGGCAGCGGCCCTGCTTCTTGACCACGATCTCGACCACGGCCGAGTGGAGACTCTCCGAGGAATACATCGGGGCGGTGCAGCCCTCGACGTAGTGCACCTGGGCCCCCTCATCCACGATGATCAGCGTCCGCTCAAACTGCCCCATGTTCTCGGCGTTGATCCGGAAGTAGGCCTGGAGCGGAAACTCGATCTTCACTCCCTTGGGCACGTAGATGAACGAGCCGCCCGACCAGACCGCCGAGTTGAGAGCGGCGAACTTGTTGTCGGAGGGGGGGATGATCGTGCCGAAATACTGCCGCAGGAGGTCCGAGTGCTCGCGGACGGCCGTGTCGGTGTCGGTGAAGATCACGCCCTTCTTGGCGAGGTCTTCCTGGAGCGACCCGTAGACCACCTCACTCTCGAACTGCGCCTTCACGCCGGCCAGAAACTTTCGCTCGGCCTCGGGAATGCCCAGCCGGTCGAAGGTCTGCTTGATGGCGTCGGGCACGTCATCCCAGGTCTTGCCTTGGTGGTCGGTGGGCTTCAGGTAGTAGTAGATGTCCTGGAAGTCGATGCCGAGGCGGCCGCCCCAGGCCGGCATCGGCTTGCTCTGGAAGATCTCGAACGACTTCAGGCGGAAGTCCCGCATCCAGGCGGGCTCCTGCTTCAGGTCCGAGATCTGGGCCACGATCTCGGCGTCGAGCCCCTTGCGAGACTTGAACACCGAGGGCGTGTCGGTGCGAAAGTCGTACTTGTTGATCTCGCCGAGCGTCGCCGTCGAGTCATCCAGTCCGGTCGCCATGGT
>CAMCPF010000356.1 GCA_945876515.1 Candidatus Kuenenia stuttgartensis | reverse complement strand
GCAGGGCGTGCCGGTCTTGAATCGCTCGACCGCGAGCCCGCAGGCAGCGAGCGACCGGCTCACGCCCGAGGTCGTGCCCTCCCCCGCCCGGCCGCCTGAGACCTTGGCCTCGCCAGTGTGCATGACCGCCTGGAGGAAGGTGCCGGTGGTGAGCACGACGGCCGCCGCGCGATACTCGGCGTCGCCGCGCACCCGCACCCCGGTGATCCGCCACGTCGCGGCCGCCCGACCGGCGGCGACCGGCTCGACGATCAACTCATCCACCGTCTCCTGGCGGAGATCGAGGTTCGGTGTCTCCTCGACGAGCCGCTTGACCTCCATCTGATAGAGCTTCTTGTCGGCCTGGGCCCGCGGCCCGTGCATGGCCGGCCCCTTGGAGCGGTTGAGCACCCGAAACTGGATGCCCGTCGCGTCGATCGCCCGGCCCATGATGCCCCCGAGCGCGTCGACCTCGCGGACGAGCTGGGCCTTGCCCACGCCGCCGATCGCCGGATTGCAGCTCATCTGGCCGACCGTGTCGCAGTTGGAGGTGAGCAGCGCCGTGCGGGCCCCGAGCCTCGCCGCCGCGCAGGCCGCCTCCACGCCGGCATGACCGGCCCCGATCACGATCAGGTCGTAGTCGTAGCGGGTAGGCATCGGACGAGGCGGAGCCGTGCAGGCGGAAGTTGGGAAGGCTGAGCGAAGGCGGCGGGCCGTGCGGGCCCCCCGATTGAATCATCCTGCCCAGGCGGTGGAAAGCGACCGGCCGCAGGCAGGCTCAACCGGCGGTCCGGCGAGTCCGAAACAACCACAACCGGAAATCCCCCACCTGCGGGTGGTTGGCTTTCCTCGGGGTGGGGGGCGTGGCTTGCGGCTGCTTCGGCGGGGGTCACCATTCCTTCGTGACGACTTTCAACTCAGGACATCTCAGGAGACGTTTCTCATGATAGCGACGGGGTGCGGGTTGCTGGTGGCAACCCTGTGGTGGCGGGTGACGCGGAGGCGGAGCGCGGGCTTCGCCATCGTGGCGGTGCTGGCGGTGGTCGGCGGCAGCGAGGCCCTGGCGCAGGATGTGCCGCTGCCTCCCGCAGTCGAGCCGGCGATCGAGATCCCCTCGGCGACGGCCGGGGCGTTTCGGGGCCTCGGGCCGGCGGAGCCGCTCTGGACCTCGTACGCCCTGTCCGAAGCGCTGTTCTGGCAGCGTGACAACCAGGCCTTCAACCGGCCGCTGGCGGTGACCGTCGGTGACGGCGCGACCGTGCTGGCGACCAACGACCTGCGGTTTCCCGTGGCCGCCGGCGTGCGGACGTTCTACGGCCAGCGGTCACCGGAGGACGGCGGCTGGGAGGTGGGCTACTTCGGCGTCTACGGCCAGACGGCCACCAACATCCAGGGCACCACGCCGCCTAACTTCATCCAGCTGCCCAACCCGCTCGGCGGCAACCTCACGGAGGACGGTGAGTTTGTAACGGCAAAATATAGTTCGCTCCTCAACAGTGCCGAGGTGAATCTCTTCGCCACCGACAGCGAGTGGTTCACCGACCCCTCAGGCTGGGACACGCTCGACTGGCTGGCCGGCTTCCGCTACGTGGGCGTGGAGGAAGACGCGGTGTTGGCGACCGATTGCTGCGAGATGGACGGCCAGTACCTCACCGTGCCCTACCGGGCCCGCACCCGCAACAACATGTTCGGCGCGCAACTCGGCGTTCGCGGCCGGCGGGCCTGGGAGCGATGGGCGGTGGAAGGCTGGGCGAAAGGAGCCTTGATGGGCGTGGCCCAGGAGCAGATCCAGGATCCGCTCTTCGACTACACCGGTTTCCAGCAGCGCCCGGCGCTCTCCCGCTCGGGCGGAGAGGTGGGCTTCGTGGGCGACCTGACGATGTCGGCCGTCTACCGGATCAATCAGGTTTGGGGCGTCCGGGCCGGCTACAGCCTTCTCTGGCTCGACGGCCTGGCCCTCGCCCCCGATCAGTTCGACTTCTCGACCAATGCCGGGGCGGGCACGCGGCTCGTGAACTCGAGCGGGATCTTCTACCACGGTGCCAACCTCGGCCTCGAGGCTCGCTGGTAGGCGGTCACCCGCCGAGGATTCGCAGCGTGATCGGGGCGATCCGCAGCGGCGGCGCGAGGGCGGTGGAACTCGGGAGCGTGGGGGTGGCGGTCGTGATCCGATCGAACCGCCTCCCGCCCCGGGTTCCACCGCTGCCGCCGCGGCCCTGCACGCCGTAGAGATCGTTGGCGATCCCATCGCCGTCGATGTCGAGCGCCGCGGCGTTGACGACGGCATTGGGCCGACCGAACGACGAGAAGGCCGCCAGCCGGGCGAGCCGGGAAAATGCCCCGCCCCCGTAGACCTCGACGATCGACTGCCCGCCCACACCGGCTCCGACGATGATGTCATCGGCAGTGTCGCCGTCCCAGCGGGCCGACGAGAGCGTGACGCCCCCGCGGAAGCCGGGCCGAATGGCGACGAAACTCCCCACCTGCCGCGGCGCGAGCGAGGCGTCGAACACGCGAACCTGGGCGCGGATGCCCGCGTTGCTGCCCACGGCGATCTCGTCGATCCCGTCGGGCGTGGCCGAGAGCATCATGCCGTTGGTGAACGTGCCGTAGTCGCCGGCCGTGATCACGGCCCCGTTGCGGTAGGCCCCGGGGATACCGATGAACGTGCGGATCGGGACGTTGGTCACGGGATCGGCGGCGAGGGGATCGACACCGAAAACACTCACGCGGGAGAGACCGCTTGACCGCGAGGCGATGATCTCGTTGTCGCCGTCGCCGTCGATGTCGCCTACGGCCACGTCCACGCCGCCGCGGTAGGCAGGCCCGAAGGCGAAGGTCCGGTAGGCGGGCAGCTCGACCCCGTCGGCGGTGAACACCCGGATCTGGCCGATCCGGTTCCGGCCTGGGGCGACCACGATCTCGTCCACACCGTCGCCGGTCAGGTCTCCGGTGGCCACCCTCACGCTGCCGCGGAAGCTCGACTCATAAGCCAGAAACTGCGAGATCGTCACACCAGTCTCGGGATCGAGCACCCGCACCAAAGGCAGCCCGAAGCAGAGGTCGTCGTTGCTGACCACGAGCGCCCCCACGTCGGCCGTCGGGTTAATCGGCCCGTCGTATGCGCTCGACCAACTGGCGGTGGCCGACTCCTGACCGATCGTCGCCACCACCGTGTTGGTGATATCGCTCTGGAACGCGGCGTCGGTCAGGGCCGTGATCGTGAAGGTCGCGGTGCCGAGCACGGCGAGGTTCATCAGCTTGTCGATCCCGGCCGCGCTGTCGATGACGGAGTCGGGGCTGCCGTCGGCCGTACCCGAGCCCAGGCCCGTGTACGAGACCGACCAGCTCCAGCTGACGACGCCGACCGGCAACGCGTCGACGACCCGCACGCCCGCGGCAAAGGTCGGCCCCTGGTTCGTGACCACGACGGTGAAGTTCAGGAACCCGCCCCCCTTGTAGGTCTCGTCGCCGGTCTTGGTCGCGGTGAGGTCGATTGCGCCGCCGATCTCGTCGGTCACGGTGGAGGTGTTGTTGGAGAGGTCCGGATCGATCACGCCTTCCGGAGGCAGGCCCGTGGCCGTGTTCACGAGCAGCCCCGTCGCGTCGGAGGGCACCGTCCCCGTCAGCGTGAACGTCACCGTCTCGCCCGTC
>CAMCPF010000355.1 GCA_945876515.1 Candidatus Kuenenia stuttgartensis | reverse complement strand
CAGGTGGCCTCCCAGCGCGGTGGCTGCCACGTAGTGCACCGCGAACGGGGGCACGCCGTGCAGGCCTTCGAGCACCTTCAGGCCATGAGCGAGTGAATGCTTGCGGGCATGGTCGAGGGAGAACGTGTAGGTCGACTCGAAGACGCCCTGCAGCGCCCGCCGCAGCGAGAGCGCCGCCCGGGCCGGATCGGGGAGATCGTGGAGCGTCTCGGCGAGCTCCGCCACCGTCGTCACCCGAACTTCGTTCGGGTCGGCGTAGGCCTGCTTCAACCTGGCGAACGCCTTCTCGGCGACATCGACCGGGGCGTTCTCGAGGCAGCAGGCGAACAACACCTGGTCGAGCAGGTCGCGCGAGGTCTCGACCGGGAACGGCTTGTAGTGACTCTTGAGAGCCTTGTGCAGCTTCGGCAGCAGCTGGCTGCGCGGCGGCACCTTCTCCGCGACGGGCTTGGGCTCGGGAGTCGGGGCTGGCGGTTTGACCGCGACTTTCGGCTTGTCGGCCTTGCCTGCGGGCTTGGTGGGGCCGGCCTTACCCGCGGGCTTCGCGGCCTGAGCGGCCGGCTTGGCGGGGGCGGCCTTGACGGCCTTGGTGGGTTTGGCGGCGGCTGGGGGGCGGGCCTTGGCTGGCGCGGGGCGCTTGCGTGCGGTCATGCGTCATCCTGGGGAGGGGCTTCTTGACTGAGCGGTGAGTCAACGGCTGTCGCAGCGGGCAGGACCTCGCCGAGCACGCGGGCGATCTCGAGCGAGTGCTTCACGCCGGCGTCAACCTCGAACCGGAGCCGGGGCGTATAGCGGGTCTCGATCCGGTCGGCGATCCGCGACTGGAGAAACCCGGCCGCGTTGGCGAGGCCCCTGAGGGCGAGTTGCTCACGCGTGGCATTGCCCATCACGGACACGAACACCGTCGCCGACCGCATGTCGGGGGCCATCTCGACGCGGGTGACGGTGACGTCCTTGACCCGCGGGTCGCGCACCTCCGTCAGGATGGCCATGCTGACCACCCCTCGCACCGCCTCGGCCGCCTTGAGGAGTCGTCGCGTGCTCACGAGAGGGTCCGGGCGACTTCCTCGATTCGGTAGCACTCGAGGATGTCACCCTCCTTGAGGTCGTTGAAGCCGGCCACCTTGATGCCGCACTCGAGGCCGTCCCGCACCTCGCGAGCGTCGTCCTTCTCTCGCTTGAGCGAGTCGATGCCGTAGTCGCCGAGCACCTGGCTGTCGCGGATCACCCGCAGCCGGGCGTTGCGGGCGATCACCCCGGCGATCACGCGGCAGCCCGCGATCACGCCCAGGCGGCTGATGCTGAAGGTCCGTTGGACCAGGGCGCGGCCGAGCTCCGTCTCCCGCTTCTCCGGCGCCAGCATGCCCTCGAGCGCCTTCCGCAGGTCGTCGGTGACCTGATAGATGATGTCGTAACGCCGGACCTGCACGCCCCGCTCTTCGGCCTCCGAGCGGGCCCGTTCGTCGGGCACCACGTTGAAGGCGATGATCACGGCGTCGGAGGCGTCGGCCAGGGCCACGTCGGCCTCGGTCACGCCGCCCACCATCGCCTGGAGCACGCGGATCTTGACCTCCGGATGCTCCAGTTTCTGCAGCTCCTTGAGGATCGCCTCGATCGAGCCTCGGACGTCTGCCCGGAGGATGAGGTTGAGGGTGGGTGCCTTCTCGCCGCCCAGCCGGGAGGCCAGGGTCTCGAGCGTGACGTGCACAGGGGCGCTGGCCAGCGTGCTGTGGCGGCGGATGTCGCTCCGCTTGACCGCCACCTCACGGGCCAGGGCGATGGAATCGACCACCTGAAACCGCTCGCCGGCCCCGGGGGCCACGTCCAAGCCGGTCACGAACACCGGCATCGCCGGGCCGGCCTCGGCGATCTTGCGGCGGTTGAGCGTGCCGCTCATCGCCTTGACGTTGCCGCTCGCCTCGCCGCACACGATGGCGTCGCCGACCTTGAGCGTTCCCTTCTGCACCATCAGGCAGGCGACCACGCCCCGCCCCTCGTGGATCGAGGCGTCGAGGCAGACGCCCACTGCCGCGCGGTCGGGGTTGGCCCGCAGGTCGTGAAGATCGGCGATCGTCAGCAGGGTGTCGAGCAGGGATTCGACGCCCACGCCCGTCAGGGCGCTCGTCTTCACCACCTCCGTCTCGCCGCCCCACTCACTCGGCAGGAGCTCGTTGGCGGCGAGCTGCTGGTAGATGCGGTCGGTGTCGGCACCGGGCAGGTCGATCTTGTTGATGCAGACCACGATCGGCACACCGGCCGCCTTGGCGTGGCTGATCGCCTCCTCGGTCTGGGGCATCAGGCCGTCGTCGGCCGCGATCACGATCACCGCACAGTCGGTCACGTTGGCCCCGCGGGCCCGCATCTGCGTGAAGGCCTCGTGGCCGGGCGTGTCCACGAAGGTGATCGGAGTGCCATTGCGATCGACCGTGTAGGCCCGGATGTGCTGCGTGATCCCGCCGCTCTCGCGGGCGGCCACGTCGATGCCCAGGATCTTGTCGAGCAGTGACGTCTTGCCGTGATCGACGTGGCCGAGGAAGGTGACCACCGGGCCGCGGGGCTGCCGCAGTTCGGGATCCTCGTCCACCGCGTCGAACCCGGCGAGCAGTTCCTTTTCCAGATCCTCGGCCGTCTTGATGTCGAGCTGCACGCCCATCTCGGCGGCGAGCAGTTCGACGGTGTCGCGGTCGAGCATCGAGCTCATGCTCGGCATCGAGTCCATGCCGAACGAAAGCAGCTTCTTCAGCACCTCGCTCGCCGCCAGGCCAATCGCCTCGGAAAACGCCCGGACGGTGCAAGGAACTTGGATCGAGGCGTTGGTCTTGCGGGGCGCCGCCGTGGAAACGCCCGATCCCTTGCGAGGCCGGCTCCCGCGTCGCCGACGCAGCGGGCCGTCGTCGTCGTCGAGGCCGCCACCCTTCTCGGGCACCCGCTTGCGATGCAGTTGCCGGAGGTCTCGGCCGCCGAGCACGTCGTCGCCACCGACGCCGGTCTTGGAGGGCGTGCGCCGCGGCCGCATGCCGGGCTGGAGCGGTGGCAGGGGGGCCGGAGCCGGGCTGCCGGCACCGCCCAGGAGGCCGCCAGTGCGGGCTCGTGCCGCTTCGCCTGCCTGCCGCTGCTCCGCCTTCCGCATGTGGTCGGCAAGCGGCTTGGCGCCGCCGGCCTTGGCGCTGCGGATGGCGTCGAGCGGCAGCTTGACGTCGGGCTTCTGGGCAACGGGCTCCTGACTGCCCCGGGCCGGAGGAGGTGGTGCCCGGCCGGCTGCAGGCAGCGGCGCGAGCTTGAAGGCTGGCCGGGGCATCGGCTTCGCGTTGCCGGGCCGCGGGCCTGGCCGCGGGCGGGGCTCGGCCGGTTTCTCGGCCACGGGGGCCGGGGCCGGAGCCACCTCCGGCGGCTTGCCCTTTCCAGACACCCCGGCCGGAGCGATGTAGTCCTCTCGCTTCACGGGACCGGGGGCGGCAGGGCGAACCGGAGCACTGGGCCGGACGGGCGCTGCGGGCTTCTCAGCGACCTTGGCCTTGCCGGCCATGAACTCGCGGAGCTTCGCCACCTCGTCGTCGGTCAGGCTGGCGAGCGCGGAGCCCTTGTCCTGGATGCCGGCGCGGGTGCACAGGTCGACGAGCTCCTTGCTGTCGAGCTT
>CAMCPF010000354.1 GCA_945876515.1 Candidatus Kuenenia stuttgartensis | reverse complement strand
AACGCCATGATCGACCCCAGCACACCCGACATCGCGGGGCGGGTGTTGGAGGCCTTCGGCAAGACCGGCTGGCAGGCGGGTCATCCGGCCGTCGACCGGGGCGTCGAGTATCTGCGTCGGACCCACGAGCCGACCGGCTGCTGGTTCGGCCGCTGGGGAGTGAACTACATCTACGGCACCTGGCAGGCGCTCGAGGGGCTGCGGGCCGTGGGCGTGGCAAGGGACGAACCGCTGATGGTGCGCGCCGCCGAGTGGCTCGAGGCCCACCAGCAACCCGATGGCGGCTGGGGCGAGTCGCCGGAGAGCTACGCCGACGCCGACCTGGCCGGCATCGGCCCGGCCACGGCCTCGCAGACCGCCTGGGCGATCAAAGGGCTGGTGGCGGCGGGCCGAGCCGATTCCGCGGCGGTGGCCCAGGGCCTCCGCTGGCTCGCCGACCGGCAGGACCCCGATGGCTCTTGGCAGCAGCGGGAGTTCACCGGCACGGGCTTTCCGCTCGTGTTTTATCTCCGCTACCACTACTACCCGATCTCGTTCCCGCTTCTGGCCATCGCCCGGGCGGCCGCCGCATCGGGCCGGGAAGGCGGTCGGGCATGAGTGTTCCCGTCGGACAGATGATGGCGGTGCTGCGGCACGTGGCGGTGCAGCGGCTGCGGGGCAACGCCCGCTACCCGCTCGTACTCATGCTCGAGCCCTTGTTTCGCTGCAACCTGGCCTGCGGGGGCTGCGGGAAGATCCAGCATCCCGCGGAGATCCTGCGCTCGCACCTGACCCCGGAGCAGTGCTTCGCGGCGGTGGACGAGTGCGGGGCCCCGATGGTCTCGATTCCCGGCGGCGAGCCGCTGCTGCATCCGCAGATCGAAGAGATCGTGGCGGGGATCGTGGCGCGGAAGCGCTACCTCTACCTCTGCACCAACGCCATCAAGCTCGAGGAGATGCTGCCCCGGTTCCGGCCGTCTCCCTACCTGGCCTTCTCGGTGCACCTCGACGGCCCCAAGGAGGAGCACGATCACGCCGTCTGCCGCGAAGGCGTGTATGACATGGCCGTGTCGGCGATTCGGGCCGCCCGGCGAGCGGGCTTCCGCGTGACCACCAACTCCACCTTGTTCACCGACGCTGACCCGGCTCGCTGCCGCAGGTTCTTCGACGATGTGATGGAACTCGGCGTCGAGGGAATGATGATCTCGCCGGGCTACTCGTATTCCAAGGCGCCGGACCAGAGCCACTTCCTGCCCCGGGAGCGAAGCCAAAACCTATTTCGCCGGATTCTCGACGGCGCCCCGCGGCGCTGGCGGTTCAACCAGTCGCCCGTGTTTCTCGAGTTTTTGA
The DNA here is from genome assembly GCA_945876515.1 of Candidatus Kuenenia stuttgartensis. Lineage (GTDB taxonomy): Bacteria > Planctomycetota > Planctomycetia > Pirellulales > UBA1268 > QWPN01. The sequence goes on along the minus strand of CAMCPF010000354.1, from coordinate 2,314 downwards.
AGGGCAACTGGGACCTGGAGTGCCGCCCCTGGGGCACCCCGACCTACAACCTGTTTGGCTGGCAGCGGCCCTGCTACCTGCTGGACGAGGGCTATGCGAAGACGTTCCGCGAGCTGATGGAGGAGACGGACTGGGACGGGTATGGCCGGGCCAGCGGCAACCCCAAGTGTGCCGACTGCATGGTCCACTGCGGCTACGAACCCGCCGCGGTGGAGGCCACCTTCGGGTCGCTCGGCGGCCTCCTGGCGACGGCCCGGCTGATGCTCCTCGGACCGCCAAAGACGAAACCGGCTGACCTGTCCGGACCTGCTCCTGCGGCCGTGGGCCTGCGACTGCAGCCCAACGGCCTGCCCTCGCTGCCGGTCATCGACCGCAGCTGATCAGCCCGTGGGCTGAGCGGCCGGTGTTCCTACAGCCCCCGCTCCCGCACGAGTCGGGCCGCATCGAGCGCGGCCCCGCGGGCCCCGGCCGAGTCGCCGTCGGAGATCACGTGGATCGGGAGGGTCGCCTGCTCCTCCCGCTGGGAGGGCATGCCCGCCCGAATCTCCGCGAGAAACCACTCGCGAAACTCGGCTCCCGTCTCGACGGCACCACCGCCGACGAACAGGGCGTCGGGGTCGAAGACATTGATCATCTCGTCGAAGAACAACCCCAGCGCCCGGGCCTGCACCCGGAAGATCTCCCGGCAGACAGCGTCGCCTCGCTCGGCCTGCCCACGGACCTGCTTGGCGGCCTCGCCGATCTCGGCCGCGGCGAGCGGATGTGCAGGGTGGCGGGCGAGAAAGTGCGGCAGGAGCGTGCGGCGGATCGCCGTCAGCGAGCAGAGCGACTCGAGGTCGCCCTTCCGGCCGCAGTTGCACGCGGGCTCCAGCCCGTCGAGCCCGGGAATCGACTGCCAGGGGATCAGCACATGACCGAGCTCGCCACCGAAGCCGTTGCGGCCGGTGACGACCCGTCCGCCGGTGATCACGCCCCCCCCGAGGCCCGTGCCGATGATCGCCGACACGCTCGTGGCGTGGTTCTCCGAGCCGAACACGGAGGCGTGGCCCCAGAGCGCGGCGGCGTTGCCGTCGTTCAGGTAGGTGACCGGCAGCCCGAGCCGGTCCTCGAGCCCCGCGCGGATGTCGTAGCCGGCCCAGTCGGGATGGACGAAGTTGGTGGAGCCACGGCGGCTGAGCACGCCCGCGTTACTCGCAGGGCCGGGGGTGTCGAGCCCGGCGGCCACGAGCTTCGAGACCGGGATGCCGGCCCGCGCCGCCGCGGCCTCGAGGCCGGCGACGATCTGGCCGAGGCAGACCTCGGGTCCCTCGACGCTGCGGGCGGGATGCTCGCACAGGCCCTGGATCAGGAACTGGCCGCGCTCGTCAAGAAACGTGTAGTTAATCGCCGTGCCGCCGAGATCGATCCCGGCGACGACTTTTTCAACGGGTGACACCAGCAGAATCTCCCCAGATCCGGTACGTGAGGCCGTGAATCCTGACCGATCGCGGTCGCCCGGGAAAGACCGGCCGCCAACTGCCGACCACGGGGCCTCAGCCGGCGGCAAACCCCCGCTTGATCCGGGCGGTGATGGCCCTCAGCCCGCGGGCCCGGAGCATGCCGAGCACGTCGGCGAGCCCGATCCGCTCGACCAGATCCTCGGGGATCTCGGCCACTTCAGCGACCGGCCGGCCGGCCACGACGCCGCGCAAGACCGCCACGAACCCCTTCACCGTCGGCGCCTCGGGAGCGACGTCGGCCACGAGTACCGCGCCGCCGTCGGCCGCCGTCGGAGTCCAAAGGAAGACGGGCGTCTGGCATTCGTGGATCCGCCCTTCCGCGGCGGCCTTCCGGGCCTCGTACTCGGCCGGGAGCGGCGGCAGGCCCGCGGCGTACTCGACGAGCAGTTCCAGCTTCTCGCGGCCGTCGAGGTCGGCGAACTCCTCCACCGCGGCCTCGATCCGTGACCGAACGTCGTCCATCGTCAGGCTTCAGCCCGTGCCGCGGCGGCGGCGACCCCGCCCGGCTCGGCCCCCTTCGCGATCGGTACCCGGACGCAGTTGCCCCACTCCAGCCACGAGCCGTCGTAGTTCTTCACGTTGCCGAACCCGAGCAGATACCTGAGCACGAACCACGTCAGGCTCGACCGTTCGCCGATCCGACAGTAGGCGATCGTGGGCGACCGCCGCTTCATCTTCAGCTGCTTGAGGTAGAGGTTTTCGAGTTCCTTGGCCGACTTGAAGGTGCCGTCCTCGTTGCAGTTCATCGGCCAGGGCACGTTGACGGCCCCCGGCACGTGACCGCCGCGGACGGCGCCCTCGTTGGGGTAGTCGGG
>CAMCPF010000353.1 GCA_945876515.1 Candidatus Kuenenia stuttgartensis | reverse complement strand
CGGCTCTGCGGGCGCTCCGCACGCATTTCCCCGAGGCCCGGATCACCGGCGTGATGCGGCCGGTGATCGGCGACCTGCTGGCGGGCACGCCTTGGCTCGACGACTCGATCGCCTACGACCGGCACCGGCGCGACTCCGCCGGCTCGTTCGCCGCGGCCGTCCGCGGGCTGCGGGCCACGCGGCCCGATCTGGCGGTGATCCTCCCCAACTCGCTCTCCTCGGCCACGCTCGCCTGGCGAGGCGGCGCCCGGCGGCGGGTCGGGGCGGCGGGCCACTGGCGACGCTTCCTGCTCACTGACGCCGTGCCTCCGACCCGCGACGACCGCGGCCGCGTCACCATCGTGCCCCCGCCGCGGGCTTTTATGGACGTGGTGGCCGCGGTCGGCGTGCCGCCGGGTCCACTTGATGTCGAACTCATGGCCACGCCCGCCGAACTCACCGCCGCCGACGCGGCGATCGCGCAGCTGTTCCCCAGCCAGTCGCAATCCAAACACCATGCCCCGCTGATCGTCCTCAACGACAACTCCGCCAGCGGCACGGCCCGCGCCTGGGGCACGGAAAAACTCACCGGGCTCGCCCGCTGGCTGGCCGAGCGGCTGCCGGCGGCCAGGATCCTCGTCCACTGCGGCCCGGCCGATCGTGATCAAGCCCGCGCCGTTGTGGCCGCCGCCGCACATCCCGCGGTCGCCGGACTGCACGACATCGCCGACTTGCCGATCGGCCTCTCCAAGGGCATCTTCGCCCGCGCGGCGCTCGCCGTCTCGAGTGACTCGGGGCCGAGGCACATCGCCGCCGCCTTCGGCGTGCCGACGGTCGCGCTCATCGGCCCGACCGATCCCCGACTCGGCCGCTCCGACCCGGCGCGGTGCGCCGAAATCCGTCGCGACCTCGCCTGCTCCCCATGCGGCCGCACCGAATGCCCGCTCGGCCATCACGACTGCCTCCGCCTCGTGACAGTGGAAGAAGTGGGCCGGGCCGCGGTCGATCTGCTCGGCCGTTTCCCCGACCGCACGAGCCTCGCCGGGCGTGCCTAGGCGCCCCGCTCTTCAGAGGTACACTATGCCCCTTGGGGCACCACCCCCTTGCGGCGACAGTGCGGCTCGCGACGCAGGGCTGCCGCTACCCGCGTGGGTGTGCGGGCGCGACTCGTGGCGGTCGAGAAGCAACCCGCGGAGACTTCGAGGATGGCCGGGCAGGGAAGGTGGTGGCGGCCGCGGGGGCGGCAGATGTCAGGCGGGCTCTCGTGGCTCTTCTCACCGTGGCGGCAGAACCCGCCGCTTCGGCATTGCCGCAGCCATCGGCGGCCCGACGCCACCTGTCTGTCGATGGACGTCCTCGAGAGTCGCCGCGCTTTGGCGATCTGCACCTGGACGGGCCAGAGCGCGACCACGAACAACTTCTCGGACGCGGCCAACTGGCTACGGACCGGCCTTCCCGGTGTGCCGCAGCCGGGTGACCAACTCGTCTTCCAGGGATCGGCCCGCACGACCCCGGTCAACAACCTCACGGTCACCACGTCGTTTGCATCGATTCAGTTTGCGGCGAGCAACTTCACGGTGACGGGCAACACCTTGGCCCTTACGGAGGGCGTGGTGGTCGATGCCGGAGTCTCGACCGCCACGATCGGATTGCGGCTGTCTCTGAGTGGCACGTGCACGATCACCGTCGCGGGCGGCACGCTCGTGGGCTCCGGGGCAATCAGCGGGACGGGTGGTATTGTCAAGGCCGGGACGGGCACGTTGACGCTCTCGGGCAGCAACACCTACAGCGGCGGCACGATCCTTAGCGGGGGTGTGCTCGAGGCGACGACGCCGGCCGCGTTGCCGGGGCGAGTGTCGGCGGTGGGCGGAACGCTGCTGCTCAACAGTCCCTCGGGCACATGGATGACGGCGATCGATGGCGGCGGGACCGTCCGGGTGCAGCTGGGGGCCGGTGGAACGACGGCCACGCTGACGGGCGACTTGTCCAGGTTTACGGGCGTGCTCGACGTGCTCCCGTACAACGGCACCTCGGGCGGGAAGCTGCGGCTGGGAAGCGCCTCCGCCTATCCGTCGGCCGCTGCGACGGTGAAGGTGCAAAGCGGAGCGACGGCGTGGGTCAGCCAGGGCGGGGATCTGGCCAGCACGATCGAGCTCTACGGCGGGTCGCTCGGCGAAGGCTACGGTCAGCTCCGGCTCGACAATAACGCCCGGGTGACGGGCCACGTGGTGCTGATGGCCGACACCAGCATCGGCTCGGTCAGTGGCACCGGCACGATCGCGGGGCCGATCTCGGACGCCGGTGGAAGCAGGGCACTCGCCAAGGTGGGCGGCGGGACCATCGTGCTGGCGGGCGGCAACTCGTTCACGGGCCGCACGACGGTGAGTTCCGGCGTGCTCCAGCTCGGCGACGGCGTATCCACGAACGCCTGGCTGTCGGGACCGGTGGTCACAAGCAGCACACTCGTGATCGCCAACCCCTTCCCGCAGGAGATCGCCACGGCGATCACGGGCCCGGGGGCAGTGCGGAAGACCGGGCCCGGAACGCTCACCCTCACGGGGGCGAGCACGTACACGGGCACCACCACGGTCACGGCCGGAACGCTGGCGATCGGGAATGGGGGCACCAGTGGATCGCTGGCGTCCTCGATCGCCAATGCTAGTGTGGTGGTCTTCGATCGTTCCAACGATGCCACCTTCGCGAAGGCCATCAGCGGCACGGGCACCCTGCGCAAGCGGGGCGCCGGCACACTCACCCTGTCTGGCATCAACCCCTTTGGCGGGTCGACCGAGGTCGAGGCCGGCATCCTTAACGTCACCGGGGCGCTCAAGGCGAGCGCCGTCGTCACATCGGGCGGAGGCTCGCTTCTGGGGGTGGCCGCCTCGGCGCAGCTCGCGGCCGACGGCCTCACGGCGGGGTCGCCCTCCGACCTGTGGGCGACCTGGACGCCTGCCACTGGCCGGTCGTCGGCTGTGCCGTATCAGGTGCTCGACGGCGGCACGGTGATCGACACCGTGCTCGTGAACCAGTCGCAGCCGCCTGTCGGCAAGATGATCAACGGCGCGCGCTACCAGAAGCTCGGCACGTACGTGCCGACGGCGAGTGGCTTGTCCGTTCGGATCCTGAGCCAGCCGAACGGCACGATCGACTCCGGGGCCCTCGTGAGCGAATCGAGCGCCACCCTGCCTCACCGGCGGTTCCATCGGGTGTCGGGCATGGACTTCCGCGTGGGCGAGACGGGCTCACCGATCACGACCAACAACGTGGCCCCAGTCTTCTCCGGGTGGATGGATGCCGGCTCGTGGCAGTTGGCGGTCATGCGTGCGGTCGGCGGCACGTTCAGCATCACGGGCCGCAACAGCAACCCCGATCTCACGTTCACGTTCCCGGAGGGTTGCTCGACCGGCTACGCGGCCGAGTTCATGAACGCGCGGGGCAACGACCTGACGGCGTTGGGGGTCGCGCCCGACCGGAAGCTCGTCGTGTTCGAGGACTGGACTGACTTCGACATGGACGACGACTACTGGCTGCCGTCCGTGGCGGAGGGTACGCCGACGGTCAACCTCGACACCGACTCGGACAACGACGGCTCCATCAGCCATGCTGTGGACGACCCGATCGAGATGTCGGCCCCGGGCCGTCTCGTTGCGGTGCGGGAGCACGCCCG
>CAMCPF010000352.1 GCA_945876515.1 Candidatus Kuenenia stuttgartensis | reverse complement strand
GCTCGAGGTCGTTGATCCCATGGCCATCCCCCTCAGTCGTTTTTCCACCGGCACTCGTACACGTTGCCCGGCACGGGCTTGATCACCGACCAGCCGATCAGCGTACCGAAGGGGTGGTCGATCGTGTACCGGGGCGACATCGGTTCGGCGGCCTCGGGCGCTCCCTCCGGGTAGCGGAGCAGCTCGTACCGACGGTAGGGATGATCCTGGGGAAAGAGGATCCAGATCGTCACGAGGTCGGTCGGATAGCGGAGGTCGAAGGGGATCCGGCCGCGGGCGAACACGTCCGAGGTGAACGAGGTGGTCAGCTCGAGCGGGACGGTCTCGCCCGCGGGCACTCCGGGCAAATCGCAGTGCACTTCGAGATGGGGCGGCTCGCCGGCGGCCGTCACCCGCGTGACCGCGAGGGGAGGCTGCGACGGCGGCTGCCGGAAGGAGACATCGTCGGCCGGGAGCAGCGAGCGGAAGACGAGGTGGCGATCGGCGGCCGAGGTGTCACTGAACCGCAGGAGCAGCCGGTCGCGGATCTTGACGGGGTCGTTCGGCCCCCCCATCGCCCGCCGCAGATCGATGATCCGGGTGAAGGCGAGGATGTCCACGCCCTGGAAGTCCGTGGTGGCCGCAGACTTGGTCGCCGCGGTGACCGGCACGTCCGCCCATGTGGCCGACGGATCGCCATCGACGAGATCGAGCACGAGCCGGATCTCGGGGTCGCCCTTGGCGATCGAGTCGATCACCCCCGCTAGCAGTTCTGCGTGACGATGGGTCTGATACACCCGCATCGGCAGCCAGATGAAGAGCACGGCCACCAAGGCAACATAGATCCAACTTGGCCAGTCACGAGGGTCGAGGAGCGTGCTCCAGACGCGCCGGCGGCTGCCGCGCCGCAGTTCGGCGGCGACCGCGGCGGTTGGGCAGGTGCCGGCGGTGAGGGAGGTGCCGGCGGATCGGGACTGGGGCGGGTGGGGATCGGCTTCATCCGTCCGGCCTGCCGCCGCCGCGGAGGCCAGCGCATGGCGGCCGGGGAGGGGATCCCAGGCCGGCCCGGCGTGCACCGGCACGTCGCTTCGGTCGGCGATGTGCCGGTGAGTGGCCCGGGTGACCTCGTAGCCGTGCCGCACCAGCGCCGCCACCTCCAGATCACTGAACCGGTCGAGGTCGGTCCGCAGCGACGACACCACCCGCTGGATCGCTGGATGCATGGCGTGCGGATCCTCCGCCGGATCGACCACCCGCGTGATCGGGGCGAAGAAGAATCCGTTCTGGTCACCGAAGTTCTCCCGCTCCAACTGCCAGACGCGGTCCCAGAGGATGTCGGTGGCCCGGATCGACTGGGCGACGAAGCCGATCGTGGACCGCCCAAGGATCTGAAACGGCTTGCCCGCGTCGCTCACCAGGATCCGCTCGTGATCGACGTCCTGGAGGCGGTGGATCCAGTTGAAGGCCCGGGTGCCGAGGTTGTCGTAGACGCCGCCGTCGGTGAACGACTCGCCGGGAAACTCGCCGTCGTTGACGCCGAGGTCGTCGGCCGTGACGCGAACCGGGGGGAAGAAGCCGGGAAAGGCCGACGACGCGCCCACCGCCTTAGCGACGCTCATGGTCGTGCCGGGAATGTGCTGGAAGGGATCGGGGTCCTCGGGGGCGTGGCCCCGGCGGAGCACGTGCAATCCCCGGCGGTTGAAGGCGGCCAGCGTGCCGTCGCTGACATTGGTGGAGAGAATGTGGAAGTTCGGCCGCTCCGGCAGCTCGAACAGCCGCCGGTCGCCGTAGAGAAACCGCCGGTAATACGACTCCAGGATCGCGTTGGGCGAGAGCGACTCGGTGTCGCTGCCCACGAGCTTGCCCGCCATCCGGATCGGGAAGGTGAGGGGCAGCCGGCGGACGATGTGGTTCCGCAGGTCGAACTGGACGAACCGGACGACCTCGGCGGCCGCCTGGGCGAAGGCCTCGTCGTCGCCGGTGTAGCGGTCCCAGTTGAGGGCGAGGTGGGCCGCCAGGATGCTGCCCCCCGACACGGCGGCAATGTCGCTCACGTGCTCCAGGGCACCCGAGTCTCGGAGGTAGCGGATCACGCCCAGGTGGTAGAGCGTGGCCCGAAAGCCGCCGCCCGAGAGCGCCAGACCGGTGTTCGACATGAATCGCATGGGGCTCCACTCCGCCGCGGCGAGCGGCACGGATGGGGAGGCTTCGGGTAGGCTGATCGCACCGGTGGGCGAGCCACGGCCGGCTGCCCCGCCCCCGCATCGTAGTTCGCGGAAACCGCATGCGTCACACTGAATGCCATGGTCTGCCCCAAGGCCGTCCGACGGGCGGGATCGTGTGGGTTGTGCGGCTTGTCGCGGGGCTGGCCGTCGGCTGCGGCGCCGTGCTGGCGCCGGCAGCGGACGTGCACGTGGCGGCCGGGGGCGACGACGCGGCCGACGGCGCGGCGGGTCGGCCGGTGCGGACGCTGCGGCGGGCACTCGACCGGGTGCGGGAGCTCCGCGCAGGCGAGCCGGCCCGGCAGACGCCGCTGGTGATCGAGGTGGCGGACGGCCGGCACGAACTGGCCACGACGCTGCGGCTCGACCCAGAGGACTCGGGCACCGAGGCCGCCCCGACCGTGATCCGGGCAGCGGCCGGAAGCCGGCCTGTCGTGAGCGGAGGCCGCGTGATCACGGGCTGGAAGGTGGAGGCCAGGCCGGACGGACCGCGTTGGAGTGTGGCCCTGGCGGAAGTGGCCGCGGGCAGGTGGAACTTCGCGCAACTGTTCGTGACGGGGCAGCGGCGGTTCCGGCCCGTCGTTCCTGCCGCCGGCTGGCACACGATCGCCGGCAGCGTGCCCCCCACAGAGGCCTCGGCGACGAAGGGGCACGATCGGTTCGCATTCACGCCGGGCCAGCTGGATCCCGAGTGGTCGAACCTGGGCGACGTCGAGGTGGTGGCCGTTCACCGCTGGACGATGTCGCGGATTCCGATCGGCTCGCTCGCGCCGCTCGCGCCGGGTGTGGCGAGCGACGTCGCTCCCGCCGACGCCGCCGGGCTCGCGCTGGTCACGCTGGCGGGTCACACCCGCGGCCTGACCGCCTGGTGCTCGTTTCCCAAGGGCAACCGCTTCCGCGCCGAGAACGTCCGCGAGGCGCTCGGCAGCCCGGGGTCGTGGTACCTCGATCGCCCGACCGGAACGCTCACCTACTGTCCCCTGCCGGGTGAAAGCCCGGAGACGGCCGTCGTCATCGCGCCCGTGCTCGACACGCTCATCGAGATCCGAGGCGACCGCGCGAGCGGCCGCGTGGTCGAGCACGTGCGGTTCGAGGGGCTCGCGTTCGCGCACGGCAACTGGGCGCTGCCCCAGGGCGGTCAATCGTATCCACAGGCGGAGGTCAACGTCGGCGCGGCCGTGGGGCTCGAAGGTGCCAGCCGCGTCGCCTTCCGCGACGTGGCGGTGATGCACGTGGGCCGCTACGCCGTGGGGCTCGGCGGCGGCTGCCGCGACTGCACGCTCGAGCAGTGCGAGTTCGTCGATCTCGGCGGCGGTGGGGTGCTCGTGGGCACCACGGGCGGCCCGCAGTCGTGGGCGATCCCGGGCCGCGCCGGGGGCGACGACGTGACGGGCAACGTGATCCGCGACTGCTCGATCCTGCACGGCGGCCGGCTGCACCCGGCGGCT
>CAMCPF010000351.1 GCA_945876515.1 Candidatus Kuenenia stuttgartensis | reverse complement strand
GCTCGGCGTGCGGCTGGCCAGCCGCCAGGCGACGAGCGAGGCGAGACCCTCGTGGACGAGCCGTCCGGCGAAGGGAAACACGAAGGCATGTTCTCCGTCACGGCCTCGCCAGCGCTCCACGAGCAGCGTGTCGCGGTCGGGCAGCCGGCTCCAGCGGGCCTGGATCTCCAAGAGCGGCTGCACGGCCTCGAGCTCGCGGGCCGCCCGGCCGCTGGGCCGCGTCGCCTCCCGCACCAAGTCCAGCACGGCGTCGGAGAGGAGCGTGGTGAGCGGCATCCGGCCGCCGTTCCAGCGGGGCACCTGCAGCGGGGCAGGGGACCGCGACCGCTTCACCCAGGCGGTGAGACCGTCGAAGCGGAAGAGCGTGAGCGGCCGGCCCGCGAACAGGAAGCGGTCCCCCTGCTTGATGCGCGAGATGAACGATTCCTCGACCGTGCCCAGCCGACCGCCGCGCAGCCACTTCACCTCCACGGTCGCGTCGCCGGCGATGGTGCCGATGCCCATCCGGTGCTTGCGGGCGATCGCCGGGCTGGCCACGTACCAGCGGCCGAACCGCTCCTTGATCCGGGCGTAGTCGGGATAGGCCGCCAGCGCCGGCCCGCCACAGGTGGCGAAGTCCATCGCCCAGCGCCACGACGCGTCGTCGAGGTTCGCGAAGGCGCGGGTGGAGCGGACCTCCGCCAGGAGATCCGCCTCGCGGAAGCCGCCACTGCAGGCGACGGTGACGATGTGCTGGGCGAGGCAGTCGAGCGCGGCTTCGAGGGGCTCGCGAGCCTCGACGGTGCCCTGCTGGCAGGCCCCGCGGGCGGCGGCACATTCGATCAGCTCCAGCGCGTGGGTGGGCACGCAGACGAGCCGGCCGGTCGCGCCCGGGGCATGGCCGCTGCGGCCGGCCCGCTGGAGCAGCCTGGCGATGCCCTTGGGGCTGCCGATCTGAAACACCTGGTCCACCGGGCCGAAGTCCACGCCCAGGTCGAGGCTCGACGTGGCTACGACGCACTTCAGCTTGCCCCGCTTCAGCCCCTGCTCGGCGGCCGTGCGGAGCTCGCGATCGACCGAGCCGTGGTGGAGCGCCAGCTTGTTTTTCCAGTCGGGCCGGGCCTGGCGGATGGCGTCGAACCACCGCTCGGCCTGCGAGCGGGTGTTGGTGAACACGAGCGAGGTCTCGGCCCGATCGAGCGCCGCGAGCACCTGAGGCAACAGCCGCATCCCCATATGGCCGGCCCAGGGGAAGCGTTCCATCGGCTCGGGGATCAGCGTCTCGATCTCGAGCCTTCGCGGGATCGCGGCCGAGACGAGCTGGGCTTGCTGCGCGGCGGTCGGCCCGACCAGCGCCGCGGTCGCCTCGGGGAGGTTTGCGAGTGTGGCCGAGAGGCCCCAGGTGAGGAGGCCGGGTCGGAGGGCCCGCAGCCGGGCGAGCGCGAGCTCCGTCTGCACGCCTCGCTTCGTGGAGAGCAGTTCGTGCCACTCGTCCACGACCACGGTGTCGAGGTGTGCGAAGATCTCGTGCGCGGTCTCCAGCGAAAGCAGGATCGAGAGCGTCTCGGGTGTGGTGACGAGGGCCGTCGGCCAGTTGTCGCGGAGCCGGCGGCGGTCGGCCTGCGAGGTGTCGCCGGTGCGGATGCCGACGGAGATGCCCGCCGTCAGCGGCCGTAGGGCCTTGAGCGGTTCCTCCAGTGCCGCGGCCGTGTCGGCGGCCAGGGCGCGAAGCGGCGTGATCCAGACCACGCGCAGCCCGCCGGCCGCGGGCGGAGCGGCCGACGACGCGTGATCTGCCGCGGCCGTCAGGCGTGCGAGGGCGCCGAGCCATGCGGCGAGCGTCTTGCCGGTGCCGGTCGGCGCATGCACGAGCCCGCTTTCGCCGGCTGCCATCGCCCGCCAGACCGCCGCCTGGAAGTCGAAGGCCGTCCAGCCGCGATCGGCAAACCAGGCCTGAAAACGGGCGATCGCCGCGCCCGGGCCGGGGGCCGGCTGCCGAGGGCGCCGGCCAGAGGTGCGTGGGTTCGTCGGCATGAGGGCAGCCTAGCCGTCGAGGCTGTTCTCGGCCGCGAATTCGGCTGCAAATTCGGCCGAACAGGCCCCCGGAGACTGCGGGAAAGCTGAAAAATGGCCAGGGTGCGGGAACCCTGACCTAGGCTTGAGCGTAGTGGAGACGTCCCCAGGAGCCGCTTCCATGGCTTGGTTTTCCTCCCGTTCGCGTCGTCTGCCCGTCCGAAAGCGGGCTCTCCGCCGGCCCGTCGCCCCTGCGGGCCTGATGGAGCGGCTTGGCGTGAGCCGTGCGGGCCTCGAGCCACTCGAGCAGAAGCTCCCACTGGCGGTCGATATGGACGTGGATCTGAATCCTGGAGAAGACGTGGTTGCCATCACGTCCGTCTCGGCTCCGCGGGTGGTGGCGATCACGGAGGCCGGCAGGCCCGGGAGTCGTTCACAGGTTCGGATCGTCGATGCCGAATCGTTCACACAGATCGGTGAGTTTGCGACTTTCGAGGCCGGTTTCCAGGGCGGCGTCCAGGTGAGATTCGGCGACCTCGATGGCGACGACCGCGTGGAAGTTGTGGTCGCTTCGGGCACCGGCCGCCCGGGCGAGGTGCGGGTGTTCACCACCGAGGGCACCGAACTCGTGCAGTATCGCATTCAGCCCTTCGGGCCAGGCTGGCGCGGCGGCGTGCATCTGGCCGTGGGCGATATCGACGGCGACGATCGGGACGACATCATCGCGTCGAAGGCCCGGGGTGATGGGGAAGTCCGCATCTTCCGCTCGGAGGCCGGTGCCGATCCGATCGCCGCTACGCCCTATCGGGTCATCCGACCGTTCGCCGCCGGTTTTCAGGGGGGCTCGACCGTCGCGGCGGGTGATTTTGGAACCTTCACGAATGGCGTGGCCACGGCCGCGAACGTCCCCGATGGTCGGGTGGAGGTGGTGCTGGGCAGCGGGCCGACGACCCGGGCGACCGTCCGCATCTATGACGTGTCCGGTGCGGCCCCGCGCGTCGTCGACACGATTCAGCCGCTGGGCGGGCTGAGGGGTGGGGTGGCGGTGAGCACGGCCCGCGTCGACGGCGACCTCCAGCCGGACATCATCGTGGCAGCCGGCCGGCGCGGTGGCGGAGTGATCGAGGTTTACGACGGCACCGTCGCCGCCGCGGTGAGCGAGCGGCTCCACCGGCTGACCGGGTTCGCCTCACTCGCCGGCTCGGCGGCACCGGCTGAGGCCGTGGGCCTCGACGCCGACGGGGACGGCCGCGCCGAGTCGCTGCTCGTGACCCGTCGCGGTCAGGGGGTGCGCACCCTCTCGCTCGCCGGCGCGTTGAGCGGCCCGCTCGGCGGATCCGTCGGCGCAGACCTGTTCGCCGCCAGTCTGCCGAGCGCGACGCCCGGCACGCTCGTGACGACGGCCTCGGGCCTGCAGTATCGCGACGTGGTCGTCGGCTCCGGCGCCCGGCCCTCGTCGTCAACGGCCACCGTCCGGGTCAACTACGTGGGCCGGCTGCTCGACGGCACCCGCTTCGACGGCAATAAGGGGATCGAGTTCCGCCTCGATCAAGTGATCGCAGGCTGGACGGAGGGGCTGTCGAGCATGACGGTCGACAGCCGCAGGCAGCTCGTGATCCCGGCCATCCTGGCCTACGGCGCGACCGCCCGCCCCGGCATCCCGGCGAACTCGACCCTCGTGTTCG
>CAMCPF010000350.1 GCA_945876515.1 Candidatus Kuenenia stuttgartensis | reverse complement strand
TTGCTCCGGCCCCACTTCGTGCGCGTGAGGCAGAGCGAGAGCACGAGCCGCTTGCGGGCCCGAGTGACGCCCACGTAGCAAAGCCGGCGCTCCTCGTCAAGTGCCTGCAGGCTGTCGCCCAGGGAACGGTGGTGCGGGAGGATGCCCTCCTCCAGGCCCACCATCCAGACGCAGTCGAACTCCAGCCCCTTGGCCGCGTGGAGCGTCATCAGCCGCACCACGTCGCCCTTGGGCTTGTCGTCCTTGAAGCGGTCCTCCTGCTCCTCCACCTGGAGCACGAAGTCGTCGAGGAAGCCGCGGATCACGGCCGCCAACTCGAGCGAGCCGTCTCGGGCCCGCTCGTGCTCGTCGAGCGCCGCGGCCACCTCTTCACAGCAGGCCCAGCGGGTCTCCGCCTCGGCCGGGTCGTCGGCGTATTCCTTGTCGAGATACTGCCGGTAGCCCACGTCGTCGAGCAGCCGCCTCAGCACGGCCGCCCCGCGGGATCGGCCCGGCTCCGCGGGCGGCGGTGATTGCCGCAGGGCCACCAGCCGTTCGAGCGTGGCCAGGCCTCCCGCCGCCGCACTCGAGAGCTTGCCCCGCTCCCGCATGGAGACGAGCTCCCGCCAGACGCTCGTGCCGGCCTCGGCGGCCCCCGCCCGCGCGGCCTGCACCGTCGGCGCCGAGATTCCGCGCGGGGGCACGTTCGCGATCCGGGCGAGCGCCAGGTCGTCGTCGTGATCGACCAGGAGCCGGAGGAACGACATCACGTCCTTGACCTCGCGGCGGTCGAAGAACGACCGGCTCCCCACGAGCTCGTAGGCGATCTGCCGCCGCCGGAGCTCCTGCTCGAAGCTTCGGGTCTGCTCGCCGGTGCGGACGAGGATCACGGCGTCGCCGGGCCCGCACTGCCGCTCGCGGAGCAGGCTCTCGAGATCGCCCACCACCCGGCGGGCCTCGTCGGTCTCGTCCTGGGCCTGCATCACCGCCGGCGGCATGCCCGACGGGGAGTTGGCCACGAGCGTCTTGCCGTGCCGCCGCGCGTTGCGTTCGATCAGCAGGTTGGCCGCCTGGATGATCTCGGGCGTGGACCGGTAGTTCTCCTCGAGCTTGACCACCTTCGCGCCGGGCCAGCGGCGGGCGAAGTCGAGGATGTGCGAGATCTCGGCGCCCCGCCAGGCATAGATCGACTGGTCGTCGTCGCCGACCACGCAGATGCTTTTGTGATCGCGCGCCAGCGCGGTCAGGATCCGCTCCTGGATGCCGCTGGTGTCCTGATATTCGTCCACGAGCAGGTGGTCGAAGCGGCCGGCCTCCTCGCGGCGGACCTCCTCGTCGGTGGCGAAGAGCTCGTCCACGAGCAGCAGGAGGTCGTCGAAGTCCACCGCACCGGCGGTCTTGAGGGCCTCCTGGTAGCGGCGGTAGCCGGCCGCGGCGAGCGTCCAGGTGTCGTCGGCGTCGCCCGACACGGTGTCGAGGGCCTCACCCGGCCGCACCGCCCGGCTCTTCCACCGGCTCACCCGGTCCACGAGTTCGCCCGGGGAGAGGATCGTGTCGGGAACCTTGATCGCCTTGAGCGCGGCGCGGGCCGTGGTCTCCTGCTCACCGCGATCAATGATTGCAAATCGCTCGGGATACCCGAGCCGGGCCGCATGCCGACGCAGGATCCGCACGCAGAGTGAATGGATGGTCGAGATCTGGGGTCGCTCGTCCCGCTCGTCTCGCTCGCCATGAGGCCGCTGCTGCTGATCAGGGGGAACGCCTCCCCGCCGCTTCGGCCGCCGTCCGCCCCCCAGCATGGCCGTGGCTCGGGCGAGCATCTCGCGGGCGGCTTTGTTGGTGAATGTGACGGCGAGAATCCGGGAGGGAGGCGTGCCCCGCTTCACGAGCTGGGCGATCCGGGTGATCACCACGCGGGTCTTGCCCGTACCCGCGCCGGCCAGCACCAGCAGCGGCCCGGGAGGCGCGAGCACCGCCTCAGCCTGCGCGGGATTGAGGCCCGGCACGCCCACCCGGCGGGGCGGCGGCGCGGCGATGGGTTGGTCGGTCGGAGGCGTCACGGGGTGGTTGATCCGGAGGCAGGCGACGGCCGCGGCGGGGTGCGGCATCCGAATCTACCAGCATGGCCCCGTCTTCGGCTTGACGCCCCCGGGCGGGCCTTTTCTATTTGCGGCTTCATCGTTCGGCCGCAAACGGTCTGTGGACCGGGGCCGATGTCGCCAGATCAGCCGGAGCCGTCGCGGATGGAAGCCGAAAGCAGGGCCCCCTTGGGCGACCTCGAAGACAACGACCTCGCCAGCGGCACCCTGGCGCTGGCCGATCGCGTCCGCCCGCACCTCGGCACGCTCCTGTTCGGAGTGCTGGTGCTGTTCGCGGCCCTGGCCGCGTGGACGCTGATCGCGTCCCAGAACAAGGCCAGGCTGGCTGCCGGCTGGGACGAATGCCTGACGGCGCTCGCGGAGGGCGATCCGGGCCGGCTCGAGACGGTGGCCACCCGGTACGGCGGTACGGCGGCGGCCCAGTGGGCGGAGATCGTGCTGGCCGACACCGCGTTGGCCGACGGCAACCGGCTGCTTGCGACCGATCGGCCCCAGGGAGTGCGGCGGCTCGAGGAGGCGGTGGGCCGCTACACGGCGGTCAACGCCCAGCGGCCAGGCCCCTTGGCGGCCGAGCGGGCGATCTTCGGTCTGGCCCGCGCCCGGGAGAGCATCGGCGAGCTCGCCGATGCCAAGCGGGGCTACGAGGCACTGGTGTCGGAGTATCCCGAGAGCCCCTTCCGACCGCTTGCGGAGGAGCGGATCACGGCCTTGGGACGCGAGTCCACCGGGCGGTGGTACAAATGGTTCGAGTCCCGCCCGCCCGTCGCTGCGGCGACCGCCCCCCCGCCGGCCGCAGAGTCCGACAAGCCAGCCAATGCACCAGCCGAGCCAGCGAAACCAGCCCAGCCACCCGCCGCCTCCGACAAGCCCGTCGAGCCCGCTGCCGTCGAGCCTGCCGCCAAGCCCGCCGAACCATCGGCCGGGTGATGAGGTTTCGTTCGCAATCGGGCCTGACGATGCGGGGCTGCGGCTCGACGTCTTCCTCGCCCGGGCGTTCCCCGAGAGCAGCCGCTCGTTCCTGGCACGGGCCATCGCCGGCGGCGCCGTCCGGCTCGACGGCGTGGCGGTGCGCGGCTCGGCAAAGCTGAAGCCGGGCTCGCTGCTCGTATTCACCGTGCCGGCTCCGCCGCGGGCCGGCCCGGCCGCCGAGGAGATTCCGCTCACGTTTCTCCATCTGGACGACGTGCTGGCGGTCGTGGACAAGCCGCCCGGGATGGTCGTGCATCCCGCCAAGGGCAACTGGCAGGGCACGCTCGCCGGCGCGCTCAAATGGCACCTGGAACGCGACGGCTCCGGCGGGCTCTCCACCGCGGGCGGCCCCACGCGGCCGGGCATCGTGCACCGGCTCGATCGCGACACCAGCGGCGTGATCGCGGTGGCCCGCTCGGAGGTCGCCCACCACGCGCTCGCCCGGCAGTTCGAGCGGCGGACCGTGGCCAAGACCTACCTCGCCATCACGCAGGGCCAGCCGCGATTCGATGCCGACGAGATCAACCTTCCGATCGGCATCCATCCCTACCAACGGGAGAAGATGGCCGTCCGCAGAGACCATCCGACCAGCCGCGAGGCGGTGACGCGGTACGAGGTGCTGGAGCGGTTTCGCGTGGGGG
>CAMCPF010000349.1 GCA_945876515.1 Candidatus Kuenenia stuttgartensis | reverse complement strand
TACGACTTCACGACCCTCGGCGTGACCGATCAGCAGGCCCTCCGGAGCTATGTCGACTTCATGGCGGCCGGCGACTCGAGCTTCGACATATCGACGTACTCGGCCGACTATGCCACGGCGGAGTCGTTTCAGGGAACGCGAATCAATGCCGTGCCGGAACCGGCGACGTGGCTCTTGGCGATTGGAGGCATCGCCGCGTTGGTGGCTCGTCGGTGCGGACGGCGGGGTTGAACGACGCCGGGGGCTGGGCAGGGCAGCGGAGGCTGAGGCCCGGCCCGTCAGGCGGCGCGGCGGACCGGGGCCGTGGCGTGGGCCGGCTCCGGTGCGGCGTACGGAAGCGTGGCGGCGTCCCGCGGGCCGCAAGCTGATCGGCTTGCGCTCGCCTGGAGCTCGTCGATCGAATAGAAGGCGTTGGCGTCGAATCGGCGGACGAGCGCGAGCACCTCGCCCAGGTGCCGGCGGCGGATCACCGTGAACACGATCTCGACCGGCCCCTGGAGGCCGTGGGCTCCGATCCTCGTCACGCCAAAGCCGGAGTCGCGCAGCAGTTCGATCAGCTGCCGCGAGTCGCGGCCCGTGATCACCCGCACGAGCACCGAGCCGATCGCCAGCCGCTGCTCGAGGCTCATGCCCAGATAGTTGCCCACGACGAACCCGCCCGCAAAGGCCGCGAAGCAGAGGGGGCTGTCGAGGTTCGTCATCACCTGACCGATCGCAAACAGCCAGATCGTGACCTCGAAGAAGCCGAGGCCGGCGGCCATCGCCTTGAGGCCACGGCCGATGAAGATGATCCGCATCGTCGAAATTGCGACGACGGTCATCTCCGCCAGGAAAATCGAGAGCGGCAGCACGAAATCTGGCATGGCGGGGAGGGAGAGGCGGCCGGGCCGGATCTCCCGGCCCGGCCCGCTCTCACTTCTTGACGGGGGTCTTGGTCTTGTCTTGCTTGGGCTTCTTGTTCTTCTTGTCGTTCTTCTGCGCGTTGTTGCCTTTGCCCATCGAACAGGCTCCTCTTGAGGGGTCGGATCTGGAAACGTGGAACTATTGCGGGCCCACGGCCCGCAGCAAAAAACTAGCGACGGTCGCGGCGCCAGGGCCAGAGCAGTTTCGGCTTGCAGGTTCTTCAGGCCGTGTGGCAAGAAGCGACTCTGATCGCCGGTCGTCGAGCCGGCGCGAGGCCCGGCCGATCCCCACAGGACGAATACGCGATGACCACTCCAGCGCTCCTTCAGCCCTTCGGCCTCCGCGGGCTCGCGCTCCCCAACCGGATCGTGATGGCTCCGCTCACCCGCTCCCGGGCCGGTGTCGAGCGGCTGCCCAACGCGGTGATGGCGGAGTATTACGCCCAGCGGGCGTCGGCCGCCCTGATCATCTCCGAGGCCACTACGATCTCGGAGCAGGCGAACGGGTGGGTGGAGTCGCCGGGCATCTACTCCGATGCGATGGAAGCGGGTTGGAGGCTCGTGACCGACGCGGTGCACGAACGCGGCGGGAGGATCTTCCTGCAGCTCTGGCACATGGGGCGGGCGTCGCACTCCGCCTTTCACGAGGGCCGGCCCGCCGTGGCCCCCTCGCCGGTCAAGATCAACGGTGAGGGCATCAACACCCCGCGGGGCAAGCTGCCCCACGAAGTGCCGCGGCCGCTGGAAGCCCGCGAGATTCCCGGCGTGGTGGCCGACTACGCCCGGGCGGCGGTTCGGGCCCGGGCCGCCGGCTTCGACGGCGTCGAGATCCACGCCGCCAATGGCTACCTCATCGACCAGTTCCTCCAGGCCAAGACCAATCACCGCACCGACGACTACGGCGGCGGCATCGAGAAGCGAAGCCGGTTCCTCCGTGAGGTGGTGGAGGCGGTGACGGCCGCCTGGCCGGCCGGCCGCGTCGGCGTGCGGCTCTCGCCGAATGGCGTGTTCAACGACATGGGATCGCCCAACTACCGGGAGCAGTTCCTGCACGCGGCCGGCATGCTCGACCGGTTCGACCTCGCCTACCTGCACGTGATCGACGGGCTGGCCTTCGGCTTCCACGGGCTGGGCGAGCCAATGACGCTCGCGGAGTTTCGGCAGGTGTTTCACGGCCCCTTGATGGGCAACTGTGGTTACGACCAGGCCGCGGCCGAGGCGGCGGTCGCCGGCGGCTTCGCCGACCTGGTCGCCTTCGGCCGGCCGTTCATCAGCAACCCCGACCTTGTGGACCGCTTCCGGCATGGCTGGCCCTTGGCGGCGCCGGCCGACATGGCCACGTGGTACGCCCCCACCGGCGCCCGCGGCTACACGGATTTTCCAATGCACTCCTGATGCCCTGCGGGCCGGACACGGTCCGCGGCGGTGGGGCAGCCGTCAGCGTTCAGCCCCGGGGTTCAACCAGAGCCAAGCCGCGGCGAGTGGGCCGTCGCGGCTGTCGTGAGGTATTCTGCCGGGGTTCGCTTCGTCGCCCCCCCCGCACTTTCTTGAGGATCCTCCATGGCCGCGTTCGATCTGCTCTCCGAGACCAAGGCCTGCGACCTGCTGGCCCGGCTGTTCCGAGCCCGCGGCTTCACGATCGTGCGGAACATCCCTTTTCAGGAGTATGGGGTGTCGTTTCACATCGACGGCTGGGATCCCAAGGCCCGGGTGGGGTTCGAGTTTCTCACCAGCGAGGACGAAGACCACGACGATCTCTCGCTCCGTGAGTATCAGACGCTGATGGCGGCCCAGCAGCGGGGCGAGCTCTCGCTCTTCATCCTCGACGAGGTCGGGCCGCTCTCGGCGGTGGACTTGACGGCGATGGCTGATGACTTCCTCGACGAGGTGGAGGAGGCCGCCGCGGCCCGCAAGGCCGGTCGCAGGCCGGTGGCCGCGAAGCCGGCCGGCAAGAAGAGCGTTGGCAAGAAGAGCGCTGGCAAGAAGAGCGCTGGCAAGAAGCCCTCGGCCAAGCACGCGAAGGGCAAGCCGGCCGCCAAGCCGGCGACCGCGCGGGTCGCGGCGAAAAAGCCCGCGAAGCCGGTGAAGAAGGCAGCCGCGCCGCGGGCCAAGAAGCCCGCTGGCAAGTCGGCGGCCAAGCAGGGCCGGACCGGCCGTAAGCGTTAGCACGCAGCGGGACACCCATGGCCACCAGCCTGCTGTTGCTGCTCGACGACATCGTCAGCGTGCTTGACGACGTCGCCACGATGACGAAGGTGGCCGCCACTAAGACGGCCGGCGTGGTGGGCGACGACCTCGCGCTCAACGCCAAGCAGGTGATCGGCGTCGATCCCGCCCGCGAGTTGGCCGTCGTCTGGGCCGTGGCCAAGGGCTCGGCCGTGAACAAGGCGATCCTCGTGCCGGCCGCGCTGCTGATCGGCTGGTTCGCTCCCTGGGCGATCCCGCCCCTGCTGATCGTGGGCGGGGCGTTTCTCTGCTACGAGGGGGCCGAGAAGATCCTCCACGCGTTGGCTCAGCGACGGGGCCACGGAGCCGGCCATGAGGCGGGCGACGCGCACGCATCCGCGACCGGACGTCAACTGGAAGGGAAAAAAATCACCGGGGCGATCCGCACCGACTTCATCCTCTCGGCCGAGATCATCGTGATCACGCTCGGGATCGTGGCGGGCCAGCCGCTCGTCACGCAGGTGGGGGTGCTCGTGGCGGTGGCGATCCTGATGACGATCGGGGTCTACGGCCTGGTGGCGGCGATCGTGAAGCTCGACGACCTCGGGGCGGCGCTGGCCCGGCGC
>CAMCPF010000348.1 GCA_945876515.1 Candidatus Kuenenia stuttgartensis | reverse complement strand
ACCTTCTTCCGCCGCGGCCTGGCCGCCTCCGCCGGCCCTGCCTCGCCGTATGGCCGGGAGGCGGCGGTGCAGGCGGCCTATCGCCACTCCGCCGGAGCGCTCCTGCAAAGCGCGCTCGTCTGCGGGCTCGGCATCCTCGCCTTCACGGCCAGCCCCTTCGCCCCCACGCGGCGATTCGCCTGGATGCTCTCGCTGCTCGTAGCCGCGGCTCTCGTGGGCGATCTGGTGGTATTGCCGGCCCTGCTCACGACCCGCGCCGGCCGCTGGTTCCGCCCGGCCAAAGTGTGAGCGGGATGTGAGCGCCCGCGGCACCGTCGATCGGCGAGGGGTTGCCTATGCCAGCCGAGCCGGCCTTGGCAGCGAGCGTAGGCAGGATGCCGAAGCGAAGCTGGCATGGAGCGAGCGGAAGGCAGGATGCCTGGAGGGAGCGTCCGGCGAGATGGCATGGGCAACCCCGTGCCCCAACTGAGATCGCCCGCCCTCGGAAAAACCGGGGTCCGCGCCGGCGGCCCGGCCCGCTACGATTCGATCCGGCAAGGACGCCATAGCCCATAGCCCGCTGCAAGGAGGCCCGGATGACGGACGCCCGCCCCAAGCTGTTCGTGCTCGACACGAACGTGATCCTGCACGACAGCGGCTGCATCCGGAACTTCGAGGAAAACGACGTCGCGATCCCGATCACGGTGCTCGAGGAACTCGACCAGTTCAAGCGGGGCAACGAGGACATCCACTTCCAGGCCCGCGAGTTTCTCCGCCGGATCGACGCGCTGACCGGCGACGTGCTCTCGGCGGCCGGCAGCCCGCTGGGGCCGGGACTCGGCTCGATCCGCGTGGTGCTCGGCGGCTCGGCCCGCGACCTGCTGCACGAGTCGTTTCTCCAAGACACGCCCGACCACCGCATTCTCCGGACCACGCTCGCGCTTCAGCAGGAGCAGGCCCCACGGCCGGTGATCCTCGTCTCCAAGGACACCAACCTGCGGATGAAGGCCAAGTCGCTCGGCCTCCGGGCCCAGGACTACACCTCCGACAAGGTGCAGGGCTTCGACAAGCTGTACACGGGCCGGCGGACCGTCGAGGGAATCGCCTCGGAGGTGATCGACGAACTCTACGCCAGCGGGGGCGTACTCCCGGCGGAGCGGCTCTCGCTCGAGCAGCCGCCGCTGCCCAACGAGAACTTCGTCCTCCGCAATGGCAGCAAGTCGGCGTTGGCCACGTTTCGCCGGGCCGATGCCTCCTTCCACCGGATCGAGAAGCAGACCTGCTACGGGATCACGCCCCGCAATGCCGAGCAGTCGTTCGCGCTCCAGGCCTTGATGGACGACGACATCAAGCTCGTCACCCTCTCGGGCACGGCCGGCACCGGCAAGACGCTGCTGGCCTTGGCCGCGGCGCTCGAGTGCCGGCAGAAGTATCGGCAGATCCTCCTGGCCCGGCCGGTGGTGCCGCTCTCCAACCGCGACCTCGGCTTCCTGCCGGGCGACATCGCCGACAAACTCGACCCCTACATGCAGCCGCTCTACGACAACCTGACGGTGATCCGCCACCAGTGCGGCGAAGACACGCAGGCCGCGAAGCGGATCGTCGATATGCGGGAGTCGGAGAAGCTGATGATCACGCCGCTGGCCTACATCCGCGGCCGCAGCCTGCAGCGGATGTTCTTCATCGTGGACGAGGCCCAGAACCTCACGCCCCACGAGGTGAAGACAATCATCACCCGGGCCGGCGAAGGGACGAAGATCGTGTTCACCGGCGACGTGGCCCAGATCGATCAGCCCTATCTCGACGCCCTCTCCAACGGCCTCTCCTACCTGATCCACCGGATGACGGGGCAGCCCATCTACGCCCACGTGACCCTCGAGAAAGGGGAGCGATCCGCGCTGGCGGATCTGGCGAGCGAGCTGCTCTGACGAGCGGCCGGCGGCCAGGCTCTTCAGCCGGCCTGCCCCACCGGGAGCGGCCGGGGGCTCGGGCCCGCGGGCGGCGGGCCGGCGATCGCACCGACGGCCTCGACCAGCATCACCGCGGCAAGCGTCAAGAGCACGAGGCCGGCCCAGGGCACGGGATCGGTGGGCATGACGAAGCCCTGCTCCCCGAGGAATCGGGGCAGCGTCATCGAGGCGAGCGCCCAGGTGCTCATCACGTACATCAGGGCCGTGGGCACGCCGGTCACGATCCACACCCAGGCCTCGCGGCGGGTCCGCCACAGCCAGACCGTGATGCCCAGGAGCGTGAGCGCGGCGAGCAGCTGATTGCTCGCCCCGAACAGGCTCCAGAAGGTCTTCCAGGCCGGCACGGGATTGCCCGCCGCGTCCAGGTGCGGCCGGAGCAGGAAGACCAGCGGCACGCCCGCGGTGAGCCCGGTGCCGAGCCACCCTCCGACCCGACCGGAGAGGCCGGTCAGCTCCTGGATGATCTAGCGCCCGAGCCGCGTGCAGACGTCGAGCGTGTCATAGACGAAGGTCGTGAAGGCCATCAGCGCGAAGGAGACGCCCAGCGTGGCCGGCACGCCGAGGGTCTCGAGAAACCGACCCATGCCCAGCGCGTAGACGAAGTTGGGCGACTGCTTCGTGAGCGGGCTGTCGGCGGCCAGCACCATCACGCAGCACAGGCTCACGACCGCCACCATCGCCTCGAGGAGCATCGTGCCGTAGCCGATCGGGCGGGCGTCGGTCTCCCGGCGGAGCTGCTTGCTGGTCGTGCCGGAGGCGATCAGCGAATGAAAGCCCGAGCAGGCGCCGCAGGCGATCGTGATGAAGAGCATCGGCACGAGTGATTGACCGTTCGCCGCCTGCCAGCCGGTGAACGCGGGATAGCGGATCGTGGCATCGCCGCCGAACAGGCCGCCGAGGGCGGCATCGCTGGCGACGAGGCCGAAGGCCGCGCCGGCGAGGGCCACGTAGAGAAAGCACCCCCCGAGGTGGCCACGGGGTTGAAGCAGCAGCCACATCGGCACCATCGCGGCCACGAGGCAGTAGGCCAGGAGCGCCACGCCCCAGAGCTTCTGGGCCGTCGCGTCGGTCGTGCCCAGGGTGGCCGCGAGATCGAAGGGCATCTTCTGGCCGCCCCAGATCGCCAGGCCCACGAGCGGCAGAAACACGGCCGTCGCCAGCCAGAGCGGCATCCTGCCGAACCGCAGGCAGAGGCCCATGACCATCGGCAACGCGAGGTACAGCAGGCTCGAGGTCGCGATCCCGCCCCCCGACACGCTCGCCCCGTCCTCGAGCACCTGCCGCCCGACGAAACTCTGGGCGGTGATGTCGGTGAAGGCCACGATGATGTAGACGAGCGCGATCCAGACGAACGACAGGAAGAGCACATACGCCCGCTGGCTCATGTGGTCGCGGACGAGCTCGGCGATCGACCGGGCCTTGTGCCGGATCGAGGCCACGAGCGCTGCGAAATCGTGCACGCCCCCGACCAGAATGCTGCCGACCAGGATCCAGAGCAGAGCCGGCAGCCAGCCGAAGGCGACGCCGGCGAGGATCGGGCCCACGATCGGCCCGGCCGCGGCGATCGCCGAGAAGTGCTGGCCGAGCAGCAACTGCGGTGGGATGGGCTCGTAGTCGACGTCGTCGCGGAGCGTGACGGCGGGCGTGGCCGCGTCGGGGTCGAGCCGGAAGAGCCGCGCGAGCAGCCCGCCGTAGAGCCGGTAGGCGAGCAGCAGCACCAGGCCGCTGGGCAGGAGGACGGCGAGCAGGCTCATGGTGTTCCCTGGCGGCCGCGGA
>CAMCPF010000347.1 GCA_945876515.1 Candidatus Kuenenia stuttgartensis | reverse complement strand
TGTTCACCGGCGCGCAGACGAGCTGCCGGTCGGGCAGCTCGATCCCATACTTCGCCGGCGCCTCCCGCAGGGCCCGCAGCGCGTCGTCGAACACCTGGTAACCCAGGCCCCGCGAGCCCGAGTGGATGAGCACGCAAATCTGGCCCGCGTGCAGCCCGAAGGCCGCCGCCACCCGCTCGTCGGCCACGCGGTCCACCACCTGCACCTCGATGAAGTGGTTGCCCGCGCCCACCGTGCCGCACTGGTCGGCGCCACGGGCCAGCGCCCGGTCGCTGACGAGCTCCGGCATCGCGCCCGAGATGCAGCCCTCGGCCTCGGCGCAGGCGACGTCCTCGGCCGTGGCCAGGCCCCGCCGCTCGAGCCAGGGCACGCCCTCCTGCATCAGGGCCCGCAGTTCCGCCGGCGAAAACACGCGGCTTCCCCCCTGCCCCACGCCCACCGGGATGTCCCGCATGAGCTGATCGACCAGCGGGACGATCAGCGGCCGGGCGTCGGCGAGCGTGAGGTTCGTCCGTACAAGCCGCACGCCGCAGTTGATGTCGTAGCCCACGCCCCCGGGCGAGACCACGCCGCCGGCGGCCGGGTCGGTGCCGCAGACACCGCCGATGCAGAAGCCATAGCCCCAGTGGATGTCGGGCATCGCCAGGCTGGCCGTCTGGATGCCCGGCAGGAAGGCGACGTTGGCCACCTGCTCGGCAGCCCGGTCACCCCGCAACAGCGGCTCGAGCTGCTCGTCGGCAAAGATCAGACCGTCGACGAGCATTCCCGGCCGGGCAGACCGCGGGATCCGCAGGGTGACCTCGTCGAGCCGCTCGAGCGGTAGCGACTCGCTCATATGTCCACGATGTAGGTCGCCGTGCACCGATCTGGCCCGCGATCCACGGCCAGTTCATGCTGCGTGATGGCCTTCACCTCGTGGGCGAGTTGGTGCCGGGCCGGGTCGTACCGCTCGCCCGTGGCCGTGGCGGCCAGGCCGTCGTCGGTGATCGTGACCTGAAACTCCCGAAACAGCATCCGCCGCGTCTCAAAGGCCGCGTGGAGCTCGCCGAGAAAGTCATAGAGCAGCCAGGCGGGGTCGCTGCCGGGGACGGTGAAGGTCTCTTCGACCTCGGGGCTGATCTGCTCGAGGTCGCCGGCGATCACGGTGAACAGGCCGCGGGCGGCGTCGGCCAGCGCCTCCGAGAGCGTGGCCGCCTCGGCGCGAACGCCCAGGTCGGCCGTGTGTTCGAAGACGGCGAACATGGCGGGCACCCTGGCGACGGGACGGTCGATCCGACAGGCCGGCCCGATGGCCGAGCCAACGACAGTATCGCGTTGGCCGAGAAACCCGGCCACGGCCGATCCGCGGGGGGCCTCAACCCAGGCCCCGCCGCCAGCGGAAACTCCGCAGCCTGCCTCCGCCACCGCCCGGCCGCTTCGCGGTGGCCCCGCCTGCCCCGGCCTGCTACAAGCCCCGGCCTGCCATGATTCCGGCGATGAAGCCTGCCGCGCCATGCCACCATCCTGCCACCGACCAACACTGGCACCGCTGCTCTGCGCGGCGCTCTGCGCCGTCGCCTCCGGCTGCGGCACGACCCGCTGGAGCGACTCCAAGCGGACAGCCACCGAGCAGCTGTTGATCTCCGACGCCGTCGAACGGGCGGTGATGCAGATCGACATGCGTCCGCTCGCCGGCCAGACCGTGTTTCTCGACACGACGATCCTTGACGACGTGACCGACGGCAAGTATCTGGCCAGCGCGCTCAGGCACCAACTGCTCGCCTCGGGCTGCCGGCTGAGCGCCAAGGAGGACGACGCCGACCTCGTGGTCGAGGCCCGGGCGGGGGCGATCGGCACCGACCGCAACGACCTGCTGTTCGGGATCCCCGCCACCAGCGTCGAGGTGGCCGGCAACGGCACCTCGATTCCCGAGATGGCGCTCTTCAAGCGGACCGACCAGCGGGGCGTGGCCGAGGTGAACCTGTTCGCCTACGAGCGGTCGAGCGGCCGTGCCGTCTGGCAGAGCGGCCTGGCCCGGACCAACAGCAACACCCGCGACCGCTGGATGATGGGCACCGGCCCCTTCCAGGACGGCGACATCCACGAGCGGATGGAGTTCGCCGGCGAGCGGCTGCGGAAGCCCTGGAACGAGCCCCCGGACGGTGTCGACACCGCGGTCGCCGAACTCACCGACCTCCGCCACGAGAAGGTCTTCGCGACCCTGCCGCCCAAGGGCTCGCCCGCCGCCGAGCGGCCGGTCGTGGCCGACGAGCGGCCGGTCGATCCGGTGACGGTGCGCTAGCCCGGCCGGATGATCGGCGCCGCACGTCGTCAGAGCGCCGCGGGTAGCACGCCGATCACGCCGTCTCCTCCCAGGACGATCTCGCTCGTCAGGGCGGACCGGGCTCGGATCGTGGCCATGTCCTGGTCGAGCACCCAGGAGTTGTAGGCGGCGAGAACGAGGCTCTCGGCCGACGCGGTGGCGTCGTTCGAGATGTCCCAGAACATCATGCCACCGAGACCGATCGATGCCGCCCACTGCGACTTCTGGGCGATCGAGGTGGGCGTCTCGAAGGAGCTGAAGATGCCCTCACGGCCGTTGTAGAGGTAGGCCGCCTGGGCGGTGTCGTCCCAGTAGAGCTTCCAGCCGGAAGCCGGATCCTGAAGCTTCGCTAGCAAATCCTTGTAGTCGTAGTTGCCGGCCTCGAACGAGCCCGGCGCGGCGCCTCGGGCCGCCTCCGCGTAGCCACCGTCACCGCCGTCGGCCACGCCGTTCCAGGCCCGCGTGTAGAGCGGCGCCCCGAGCACGATCTTGGCCGCCGGCACGCCGGCCGCCAGATAGGCCGAGACCGCCGTCTTCACGTCGTAGCCGGAGGGGTCGGCCGTGAAGCCGGCGAGGTGGCCGGTGGTGCTCTCCCAGGTGCCGTGGAAGTCGTAGGTCATGACGTTGAAGAAATCGACGCTCGGTGTCAGCCCCGGCAGGTTGAAGTTGACGATCTTGTCGATTCCCGCCGGCGAGGCGACCGACAACTCGTAGTCGCGGCCCAGCCTGGTCCCGAGGGCATCGACCTTCGCCCTGACCTTCTGCATCAGGAGGGCGTAGTTGGCCCCGTCCTGCGGGCTCGCGGAGTTGCCGCCGAGACCGCCGCCGCCGGGATATTCCCAGTCGAAGTCGATGCCGTCGAACATCCGGTAGGTGTCGAGGAACCGCACGAGCGAGTTGGCGAACGTCTCCCGCCCCGCCTCGGTGGCACAGACCGTGCTGAAGTGGGTGGAGAGCGTCCAACCGCCCACCGCGATGCTGACCTTGAGGTGCGGATGCTTCGCCTTCAGCTGCGCGAGCTGGGCAAAGTTGCCCCACACGGTCTGTGTGGCCCGCGGGTCGCCCGGCGGGTAGTACCACTGGTCGGCCTGGCCCGAGACCGTCTCGTTGGCCGGGAACCGCTTCTCCACCGCGGCATAGGAATCGAACAGGGCCACCTCGCCGTTGCTCGTGAGATTGAGGAACGAGTAGATCAGGTGGGTCAGCCGCTCGGCAGGAACGTCGGCCACCTGGTAGTTGCGGCCGTAGATGCCCCACTCGGGGAAGTAGGCCGCGAGCACCTTGTCGTGGCTCGCGATCGGCAGCTGCGCTCCCGGCACGCCCGGACTGGGCGCAGGGCTGGGCGCAGGGCTGGGCGCAGGAGCCGGCGCAGGAGCCGGCGCAGGAGCCGGCGCAGGAGCCGGCGCAGGAGCCGGCGCAGGAGCCGGCG
>CAMCPF010000346.1 GCA_945876515.1 Candidatus Kuenenia stuttgartensis | reverse complement strand
AGGATGCCGAAGCGCAGCCAGCATCGAGCGACCGGAGGCCAGGGATGGCCGCAGGGAGCGTCCGGCGAGATGGCACGGGCAATCCCGAGCCTGCGTTACCCACGATGTGAGCAGGTTTGAGCGGCGTTCCGTGGCAGGGGTATTCTGCTCGGCATGCCAGCTGTTGATCAGTCGCACCGCCGTCACGTCACGCCTCTCGTGATCGGCGTTGCTTCGGCAATCATCTCCGGAGCTCTCGGCTGTCGCCCGACGGACACGGGCTACTTCGGCAGCACAACGCCGCGGCACCCGCCCAACGAACTCTGGATCAACAACGCCGGCGAGCCCGAATGGCTCGACCCCAACAAGTGCGCCGACGGCACCGGCGGCGAGCTCATCTGGAACACCTTCGCCGGCCTGGTGCAGGCCCACCCTGCCACGCTCGAGCCGATGCCGGACATCGCCACGCACTGGGATGTCTCTCCCGACCGGCGAACCTACACCTTCCACCTTCGGCCCTCGGAGTGGTCCGATGGCACACCCCTGACGGCCCACGACTTCGTGTTTTCCTTCCGGCGGCTCCTCGACCCCAGGACCGCGAGCAAGTACGCCAGTAACGGCCACATCTTCCAGGGGGGGGCGGCGATCAGCCGCGGCGACGCCCCGCCGGAGTCGCTCAGCGTCCGGGCCCTCGGCGACCTCACGCTGGAGGTCGCGCTCGAAGCCCCGCTGCCCTATTTTCTCTCGTTCCTGACCTTCTATTCCTTCATGCCGATTCCCCGGCACCTGCTCGCAGATCTTGAGCGCCAGGGGATCGACGAATCGCTCTGGACGCGGCCCGAGCACGTCGTCTCGAACGGGCCCTACCGGATGACGGAGTGGAGGTTTCGTCAGCGGATGGTGTTCGAGCGCAACCCGCGGTATTGGGACGCGGCCCACGTCCGGCTCGACCGCGTCCGGGTGGCGATGGTCGAGAGCTACACGACCGCCCTCACCATGTACGCCGCGGGCGAGTTCGACTGGCCCGGCAGCAACACCTCGCTGCCGGCGGAGTTCCTGGATTACCTGGCCGGCTACAAGGACTATCGTCGCCACCCCTACCTCGCGTCGTATTACTACTGGATCAACACCAAGGCCCCGCCGCTGGACAACCCGCTCCTGCGGCGGGCGCTCTCGCTGGCGATCGACCGCGAGGCACTCGTGCGGCACGTCACCCGTGGCGGCCAGATTCCCTCGGCCGACCTCGTGCCCGACGGTGTGGCCGGCTACCGGGCCCTCGGCCGGCCCCTGTTCGACCCCGACGAAGCCCGCCGGCTCGTGGCCGAGGCGGGCTACGCCACCGGCGCCGACGTGCCCGTCATCACCCTCACCTACAACACCTCCGAGGGCCACAAGCAGGTCGCCGAGGCGATCCAGCAGATGTGGAAGGACGTGCTCGGCGTCACGGTGGAACTTGAGAACCAGGAATGGAAGGTCTTTCTCGCGACCGCCGAGATGAACAACTTCCAGCTCTGCCGGATGGGCTGGACGGGCGACTACGCCGACCCGTTCAC
This sequence comes from Candidatus Kuenenia stuttgartensis, assembly GCA_945876515.1. Taxonomy (GTDB): domain Bacteria; phylum Planctomycetota; class Planctomycetia; order Pirellulales; family UBA1268; genus QWPN01. The sequence goes on along the minus strand of CAMCPF010000346.1, from coordinate 2,212 downwards.
CTTTCTCGAGCTGCTGACCAGCGGCTGCGGCAACAATCACTCCAACTGGAGTGATCCCGCCTACGACCGGCTGCTCGAGCAAGCCAACCGCGAGCCCGACCCCGCCACGAGGCTGGCGAAGTTCCGGGAGGCGGAGGCGCTGGCGCTCGACGCGCAGCCACTGATCCCCCTCTACACCTACACCCGCTCACAGCTCGTCAAGCCGTATGTCCGCGGGATCTGGGGCAATGCCCAGGATCGCCATCCCTGGAAGTACATCTGGATCGATGCCTCGCCGCGGACCGAGCCTGCGGCCGATCCACCGCCGCCCTCGCCCGGACAGACCGCCTCATGAACCGTTTCATTCTCCGCCGCTTGGCCGAGCTTGTGCCCACGGCCCTGGTGATCGTGGCGGCGTCATTCGCACTGGTGCGGCTCGCGCCGGGCTCGCCGTTCTCGAGCGAGCGGGAGATCCCACCGGAGGTGCTCCGCGAACTCGACGCGAAGTATGGCTTTGACCGCCCGCTACCGGAGCAGTTCGGCCGCTACCTCGGCAACCTCCTGCGGGGCGACCTGGGCCTGTCCACGAAGTATCCGCAGCGCAGCGTCAACGAGATCATCGCCGACGGCTTTCCCGTCACGCTCACGCTCGCCACCGTGGCACTCGTCTGGTCGCTCCTGGTGGGCATCACCGCGGGCATCATCGGCGCCGTCCGCCAGAACACGGCCTGGGATCACGCGGCGATGACCGCGGCGCTGGTGGGCATCAGCATCCCCAGTTTCGTGCTCGGGCCGGTGCTGGTGCTCGTGGTCTCGCTGCGGTGGCAGCTCCTGCCCCCGGCCGGCTGGGGCGACTGGCGGCACGTGATCCTGCCCGGGCTCACGCTCGGGACAATCTACGCCGCGAGCATCGCCCGGCTCACCCGCGGCGGCATGCTCGAAGTCGTACGGAGCGATTTCATCCGCACCGCCCGGGCCAAGGGACTGCCCGAGCGGCTGGTGATCTGGCGGCACATGCTCCGGGGCGGCCTGCTGCCCGTGGTGAGCTACCTCGGGCCCGCCGTCGCCAGCATGCTGACCGGCAGCGTCGTGGTCGAGAAGATCTTCAACCTTCCCGGAATCGGCCCCTACTTCGTCGATGCGGCCTTCAACCGCGACTATTTTCTGGTGATGGGGATCGTGATCCTGTACGCCTTCTTTCTTCTGGTCATGAACCTCCTGGTCGATGTCGCCTACGGCCTGCTCGACCCGCGGATCGAGTATTCATGACCAGGATGAACGCCCTGCCCACCACCGCCAGTGGTGGCCGCGAACTCGTGGCCGGCACCTCGCTTTGGGCCGACGCCTGGAAAAGGCTGCGACGGAACCGGCTGGCCGTGGCCAGCGGGATCGTGATCCTCGGCCTCGCAGTGGCCTGCGTCGTCGGCCCCTGGCTGATCGCGGCCACCTGGGGCTACGACGAGGCGACGCAGGATCTCGCCTACGGTCCCCGGCCCCCTTCCTGGGAGCATCCCTTCGGCACCGACTTCTATGGCCGCGACCTGCTCGTACGGGTGCTGGCAGGCGGTCGCGTGAGCCTCTCCGTGGGGCTGCTCGCCGCGGTCGTAGCCGCCACGATCGGCACGGTCTACGGCGCGGTCGCGAGCTACGCGGGGGGACTCGTCGACGCGGTGATGATGCGGGCGGTGGACGTCCTCTACGCCCTGCCCTACATGTTCCTGGTGATCATCCTCGTGACCATGCTGGGGAAGAGCCTGGTGCTCGTGTTCCTGGCCCTGGGCGCGGTGGGCTGGCTGCTCACCGCCCGGATCGTGCGCGGGCAGGTAATGAGCCTGAAAGAGCAGGATTTCGTGCTCGCCGCCCGCAGCCTCGGCACGCCGGGCCACGAGATCGTGTTTCGCCACCTGATCCCCAACACGCTCTGGCCCGTCATCGTGACCTTCACGCTGACCGTGCCCGCGATGATCCTCCAGGAGGCGTTTCTCTCGTTTTTGGGCCTGGGCGTTCAGGCCCCGCGGGCCAGCCTCGGCGCGCTGATCAACGACGGCGCCAACCAGATGCTCGTGTTCTGGTGGACGCTCGCCTTCCCCGGAGGCGTGATGGCGGTGATGCTCTTGGCACTCAACTTCCTCGGCGACGGCATCCGCGACGCCCTCGACCCGCGGATGAGGCAATGATTCCGGTGCCTTGGAGGATGACATGCGCACCACGGGTCACAGGCAGGGGTTGCCCG
>CAMCPF010000345.1 GCA_945876515.1 Candidatus Kuenenia stuttgartensis | reverse complement strand
TCGTCGGCGAGAACCTCGCCGCCCTCGATCCCTGGGTCGAGATCGCCCCCGACAAGATCGCCGAGGCCTGCCGCTGGCTGGCCAAGTCGAGTCCGATCCGGTTCGACTCGCTGCAGTGCATCACCGCGATCGACTGGTTCGAGCCCGACCCCAAGAAGGCGGCCAAGGTCTCCTGGCAGCCGCACACCGAGCTCATCTACCACCTCTGGAGCACGCCGGCCCGGGTGAGCCTCGTGCTCAAGTGCAAGCTGCCCCGCTGGAAGAACGACGTGCCCGGCGAACTGCCCGAACTGCCCAGCGTGACGGGCGTGTGGCGGGGGGCCGACTGGCACGAGCGAGAGGTCTACGATCTCTCGGGTGTCTGGTTTACCGGCCATCCCGATCTGCGGCGGATCCTCTGCCCCGAGGACTGGGAGGGCCATCCGCTCCGCAAAGACTACGAGCAGCCGCTCGAATACCACGGCATCAGAGGCAGGTAAGCATGGCGAGCGTGGCTGGGGACGATCCCCGAATCATCGAGTTCGACGTCCGCACGGACGAGATGCTCGTCAACATGGGGCCGCAACATCCGAGCACTCACGGCGTGCTCCGACTCGTGCTTCGGACCGACGGCGAGATCGTTTCCGAGGTCGAGCCCCACATCGGCTACCTCCATCGCTGCGCTGAGAAGATCGGGGAAAACCTCACCCACCGGCAGTGGATCCCCTACACCGACCGGATGGACTACCTGGCGGCGATGAACATGAATCTCGGCTGGGCCCTGGCCGTCGAGAAGCTCATGAAGTACGAGGTGTCGGAGAAGGCCCGGCACCTCCGCGTCCTGATCGTCGAGCTCTGCCGGATCGCCAGCCACCTGGTGGGCATGGGGGCCTACGGCCTCGACCTCGGCACCTTCAGCCCCTTCCTCTACGCCTTCCGCGAGCGGGAGAAGATCCTCGATCTCTTCGAGGAGGCCTGTGGCGCCCGGCTCACCTACAGCTACATCACCGTCGGCGGCCTTACGGCCGACCTGCCCCCGGCCTGGCTGGGGCGGTGCGAGGCCTTCCTGGACCAGTTCGAGCCGATCATCCAGGAGTATCACACCCTCCTGACCACCAACGCGATCTTCGTCAAGCGGACCGCCGCGATCGGCGTGCTCTCCCGCGACCTGGCGATCGAATACGGGTGCTCCGGTCCGGTGCTCCGTGGCAGCGGCGTGGACCAGGACCTTCGGCGGGACGGTGAAGCGATCTACACCAACATGTACGACGGCTACGCCTTCGAGGTGGCCGTGCAGAAAAACGGCCACTACCCGCGGGACCACGCCTACCCCGCGGTGCCGGCCGACGCCGTGCTCGGCGACTGCTGGCACCGGTTCTTCGTGCGGATGCTCGAGGTGGTGCAGTCGATGGACCTCGTCCGGCAGGCGATCGACCGATACTCCTCCTGCAAAGGTACGATCGGTGAGCCGCTCAAGCTCACGGAGAAGATGCCGGCCGGCGATGCCTACCTCGAGACCGAGTGCCCCAAGGGCCAGATGGGCTTCTACCTCGTGAGCGAAGGCTCGGCGATTCCGTGGCGGGTCCGGGCCCGGTCGAGCTCGTTCTCGAACTTGGCCGTGGCCCCGGAACTCTGCCGCGGCTGCCTGATCGCCGACGTGCCTGCGATCGTCGGCTCGCTCGACATCGTGATGGGCGAGATCGACCGCTGAGGCGGCGTCACCGTCCCGCTCCGGGGATCGGCCGGGTGGCGGGATCCGTCGGCGGCCGGTCCAGCGCCAGGTAGGCCAGCAGATCGGCCAGTTCTTCAGGGGAACACTGCCGCTCGAGGCCCTCGGGCATGAGCGAGGTCTCGTTGCGGTGCAACTCGTCGATCTCGGATCGGGGAATCGTCTCGGCTGTGCCGCCGGGCAGCTTGACGACGATCCGATCCGGGCCGTCCTCGGCGAGGAGGCCGGTGATCACGCGGCCACCAGCGGTGACAACCGTCCAGGACTGGTAGGCGGTGCCGATCACCAAGCTCGGGTCGAAGACGTTGGAGAGCAGCTGGTCGAAGTTCGCCCGGCCGTTGGCGGTGATGTCGGGGCCGACCTCGGCGCCGCGGCCGTGCAGCCGGTGGCAGGAGGCACAGATCCTGGTGAAGACCGCCTCGCCCCGGATCGGATCGCCGGGGGTGGTTGCCGCCAGGGTTCTCATCTCGGCCACCACCTGCTCACGTTCCGGGCTGCGGCGCTCGCGGATCGTGCCCCAGCGGTCGCGGACGAGCGCATCGATGGCGGGATCGTCGAGTGAGGCGAGCCGCCGAAGTTGATTCGCGTCGAGCATAGGAGCCTCAACGCGGCCGGACGCCACCGCCTCGAGCAGCGCGCGTGCCGCCGCGGCCCGCTGCGTCAGCAAATCGATCGCCCCGGAACGCAGTTCGAGCGGCAGGCCAGGCCAGGCGGCGACGACGGTGGACCAAGCGGCCGGATCGTCACTGCGGGCAAGCACCGTGAGCGCTTCGCGGCGGGTGGCCGTGCGGCTCGACGAGGAGAGAAGGCCCGTGGCGAACGCGCCGACCTCCGGCGACCGGGAGGCGACGAGGGCAGCAAGGGCGGGAATCCGGAGGTCGCGGTCGCCGGCAGCCCGGGCCGCGAGTTCGGCGGCCGCGCGCGGCTGGCCGCAGGCGGCCGCGAGCACGAGGGCCTGGGCGGCACGGGGATCGTCGGGCCGCGCCGCGGCTGCGACGGCGACCGGCCCCAGCGACGCCGCGATCGTGGCGAGCCGCTTGGAGTCAAGCCGCCCCTCGCGGACTTCTCCCACGAGCCGTACGAGCAGCGGGCTCGGCCCGGTCGCTGTGAGTTCGGCGGTGAGCTGGGCGGCGAGCATCGGGCCGTCGGGCTTGGGGCGGGCGAGCTGCCAATCCAGGATCCGGCCGGCCAGCGCGGCTCCGGCGGGCACCGCCGCCACCTCGCGAGGCAGACGGTACGCCCCCGCGTCGCCGCCGACCCGCTCCGCGAGCAGGTGCAGGCCGCGCCACACGAACCGCGCGTGATGCAGATCGTCGGGGGCCGCCATGATCGAGCGGGCCAGCTCCTCCGCGAGCCCAGCGAGCGGCAGATCGGCGGCCTCATCCAACGCCAGATTGCCCACGGCGATCGCCGCCTGCAGCCGGACCGGAGCCGATTCGTCGGCGAGGCCACGCAAGAGCAGGTCTCGGTCCACGAGCGAGCGGGAGCCGGGCTGCCGCGCCAGCCGGATCGCCCAGCCGCGGCGGAACGGATCGGGGTGATTCGCGAGCACCCGGACGGCCTCGGCATGGAGGTCGCCGAGGTGCCCCAGGTCACAGCCGGCGAGGGCGAACGCCATGTGCCTCACGTGGGTCGCCGAGAACCGGTCCCCGGTGTCCTGCAGGCGGGTCAGCAGTTCGCGGGCCGTCTCGGGCCGACTCCGTTCGCCGATCAGCCGCTGGGCCGTCTCCCGCATCCAGACATTGGGGTGGCCGAGCAGGTCGAGCAGGGCGTCGTCGTCCCGGGCCGCGAGGTCGAACGGACGGCACGGGGGCGTGCCCTGATACGTGACCCGGTAGAGCCGCCCGCGCAGGCGATCGACGCCCGCCGGGTTGGCGTTGGCGTCCTGGTAACAGTGGTAGCGGTCGTACCAGTCGAGGATCCAGAGGCAGCCGTCGGGGCCCGTCTTCTGAACGACGGGCATGAACCAGACGTCGTTGGCCGTGAGGAAGTCGGGGGCCGGAAGACCGCGGTAGGTGGAGCCGGCTCGCTCCAGGCGATCGACGTT
>CAMCPF010000344.1 GCA_945876515.1 Candidatus Kuenenia stuttgartensis | reverse complement strand
GCGGCCGTTTCGCTTGCGGCATGCAGCCCGCCAGCGGCGAGCTATCCTTGCCCGGGGTCGTCCGGTGGCCGGGCGGACCCCAGCCGGGAGATCTTCGCCATGCCTCGATCAAGCCACCTCCGTGCGGCGTTCGCTGCGACCATCCTGATCGGTCTCGCGAACGGGGTCACGTCCACCCCTGCCGCCGACCCGCAGCCGGTGCCGGCGGCCGATGCCACGGCCACCGCCGATGCCGGCCGGGATCGGAAGGCGATCTACCGCTACGACCCGATGGACGAGAAGCTGCACCAAATCAAGCCGGCCGAGATGCGGCCCGGGCATGTGTACGGCCGCTTCGACGCGGGCATCGGCCGCTGGGTGTGGAGCAAGGCCGATGAGGCCGGCAACCTCCGCTATGCGATGGGCGAGGGCTCCACGCAGCCCGCCCGAATGTTCGACCTGCGGGGCACCGACGCCGAACGGCAGCGGGCCCTCGAACGCCGTGCCCCCGAACTCGCCCGCCTGTTTTCGATCCAGGGAGCCAAGCCGATGCTCCGGCTCGATGCGACCGGCCGGTGGGGGCTCGGCCCCACGCCCTGCGTCTCGAGCGTGTTCGACCAGGCCACCGGCGAGCGCTGGGAGTGGCACGGCGATGCTCCCAGCGTCGTCGCTCACTCCGGTGGCACCCGCTGGCGGGTCGAGGACGGCTGGTACGCACCGAGCCGGTGATGGCCAAGCTGCGAAGTACCGAGCCGGCCTCGGAGCCAGCGCGAACGCGCTTCGCCAGGCCGCCTGGATGTGGCCGATGTCCGGAGCTCAGGCCTTGTACGCCTCGCGGTTGACGTCGGGGGCCACACCCTCCGGCGTCTCGTCGCTGGCGATGTCGAACCACTCGTCCTTGAACTCGATCCGCGGCTTCGTCGTGGGATTGGCCAGGGCGATGTTGCTCACCAGCGCGATCACCGCGTCGGCGATCGCCACCTCCGGCTTGCAGCGGGGCTGGTTCTCGGGCGAGGGGTTGCGGATGCACCAGGCCCAGTGCTCCATCTCCTCGGTGTAGCCACGGGAGGGCGGGGCGTCACCGCCACTGCCGCCGGACGCCTTGGCCGGGCCGGCACCGCTCTCGGTGGTGTCGAGGGCGGGCGCCCCGTCCTTGCCGCTGGCCACCGTCACCCGGGTGTCGCGGGCGGCGTCCTTGTAGAGCATCACCTCCTGCTCCTGCTCCAGGATCAGCGTGCCGGCGGTGCCCATCACCACCTCGCCGTAGCCGCCGAACCCGTTGCCGTTGATCGAGGAGTAGGTGACCACGATCTTCTTGTTGGGGTCGGCCACCTTCCCCTCGTCGTCGAAGTAGCCCGGGGCGGGATACTCGTACATGCAGTAGACGTGGTCGTCGATCTCGCGGTCGGCCGGGAAGATGCTCCGGTTGCCGACGGCCGTCACCGTCAGTGGCTTGATCTTCTTCCCCTTGCCGTGGGCTGCGGAGACGAAGATCCCGGCCGCGTCGAGTTGGTGGCTGCCGAGCTCCGCCATCAGGCCGCCCCCCGTCCGCTGCCAGAGCCGCCAGCGGATCAGTTCCTCGAGCGGGGTCCGCGTCGAGCCGTCGCCGAGCGTCAGCGAGGTGTAGTCATGTTTGGCCGCGTCCACGTCGGCGTCGAGCAGTTGGGCCTCGGCTTGGGCGATCCGCTTCCGCAGGGCGTCGATCTCGGCGGGCTTGGCCTTGTCGAGCGACTGCTTCCAGCCGGCGAGTTGCTTGACGAGCTTCTCGTCGCCCGGCATCGGGGGCTTCCAGGAGTCCTTGCCCGGGAGGTTGCCGCGATGCCACTGGGCCCGGATCGCGTGCAGGTCGCCGATCAGCCGGGCGGTGCCGATCGTGTGAACGGCGTTGTCGTAGAGGATGCTGTAATGCCGCTGATGGCCCGTGGCCAGGAGTTTGCCCGTCTCGCGGGAGACGCGGCTCATCTCCTTGCACTCGTGGATGCTGTGGCCCATCAGCTTCTCGGTGAGCACATGCTTGCCGGCCCGCATCGCCTTGATAGCCGCAGGAGCATGCAGGTGGAGCGGCAGCGCGATCACCACCGCCTCCACGTCGGGATCGGCCAGCAGTTCCTCGTAGGCCTCGTACACCTTGACCTGCTTGCGAGCCGCGTCTTCGGTCGTCCAGCCATACTTCGCCATCAGGCCCGGACGGGCCGCCAGGGCGCTGGGGCTCGAGGCGTCGCCGTGGAAGGCGCGGAACCGGTTGTAGGGACGGATGTCGGCGATCGCCACGACGTTCAGGTAGTCGGGATTGTGGGCCCCGATGAGCACGCTCCCCTCGTCGCCCGTGCCGACGACGCCCACCCTGAGCGGATCCCCCACGCTCTTGCCATAACCGAAGTAAAGCGAGCCGAGGCCCGCCCCGGCCGCCACGCCCGCGGTCACGCCGGCGAGGAAGTCGCGGCGTGTGATGTTCACGGCATCGGAGAAGTTTTCCTTGCCGATCTGCTTCTGCTGCTCGGACAGGTTCATCGGGTCACCTCGGGAAGGGAAGGTCGTGTCAGCGGCCGCGGGGCGGCGTGCCGCTGCAGCCGGCGAGCGGGCAACGGGCGGAGAGCCAGGGCTGCAGGAAGTAATCGAGGCCGCTCCAGCCGCCGGTGGGCAGGGCGGCGATCGCGAGCAGGGCGGCCAGCTCCACCCACTGGTCATACGTGGCCTGGGCGCCGGGCACCCAGAAGGGCTGCGACGCCACGACACTGGCGAGGAACAGGGCCCCGCCCATGGCGTTGAACTTCACGAAGAGGCCGAGCACCAGGCAGGCGCCGATCGTCACGAGCGACCAGCTCACGAACCGGTCGCCCTTCCATAGCGCCGACTTCGGAGCGACGGCCGCCAGTTTCTCCCGGTCGGCGGCGGGCAGCGCATCGTCCCACCCGGCCTCGAGCCGCCGGCCCATCGCGGCCGCCTCGGCCATCCAGGCAGACGCCTTGCCGGCGAGTTCCCGCTTCTTCTTGGCCACGCGGTCGCGCTCGAAGGGCACTTGGGAAGCGGCCTCGGTCGCCTCCTTGTCGGCCAGCCTGACGAGCTCGAGCCGGTAGTCCGTGAGGTCGGGCCGCAGGCCGGCCAGCCAGCCGGCCAGCTCCTTCCGCGAGGCCTCCAGGGCCGCCTTGGCTACCTCCAGTTTCTCCTCGGCGAGGGGCACCACCCGCAGCCGGTCCACGAGCTGCGCTTCCCAGCCCGCAGCCACGCTCTTTTCCCAGGCCGCGATCGCCTCGTCGGCCGGTCGCCGGTCGGCGGCTCCGAGCGTGCCCGACCAATCGCCGGTCTCCGGAAGGAGCGCGCGGTACTGCGGGGCGAGCGGGCCCACGGCAGCCTTGCGGAAGCCAACGCTCGACCACGACGGGTCGCGGAGATGGCTGACACCTTCGAGAAAGAAGTGCAGGCCGATGACCGCCCTCAGAAAAGCCAGGGCAACGAGGGCGAGGAGCGTGGTGCGCATGGCAGGCCGGCGGCTCGGGGTCGGAATCAACCCACTAGTAAAACCTCGAACCACCCCCCGCGGCAAGTCCCGGGTCGCTGCTGCCCGCGACAGCCCTGACCGGGCCCGGCCCTTGCCAGAACGCCCGTCGGGCTGCGACAACCGAAGGCTCCCATGCGGATCGTTCTCTGCTATCCCGTCGAGTCCCAGCACGTCGCCGCCATCGCGGCCGTCGCGCCGGAGGCCGAGATCATCGACGCCGGCCAGGAGCGGGTGGCTGCGGAACTTCCCCGCGCCGACATCTTCTGCGGGCATCCGAAGGTGCCCG
>CAMCPF010000343.1 GCA_945876515.1 Candidatus Kuenenia stuttgartensis | reverse complement strand
CCGGGTAACCGCGTCGCCCGAGCGTGAGCGCCGGCTCCGTGCCCGCGGGATATAATCTCGGAGTCGCCTGACGGGGGCCAGAGGGGCGGCGATTGCGAGGGCATCATGGGGCACGCGACAGGATCGCGCAGCCGCTGGACCCGACGTTTCCGGGGCCTCGGCCTGGAACTCCTCGAGGCGCGCCGGCTGCTCGCCGCCGACGGCCGGATGACGGTGGGGATGAACCTCGAGAACGTCGTCGACTGGTCCCCAGCCTGGGTGTTCACCGACGCCTTCCAGGCTTCGCGGCCCTGGATCGCCCAGGCCATCGATCTCGAGACCGGCGGCCTGATCTGGGACGTCGGCGACTCGCGGCCGCTCGACCTTGACAACGCGGGCAACGTCGCTTCGCTCGCAACCTGGACGGAAGGGGGGCGGACCCTACGGCACGCCGCGGGCACGCTCTTGTTTCGTGAGATCGGTGGTGCGTACCCCGCAGGCACCTACCGGGCCGAGTGGTCGGGCACGGGCACGGTCAGGTTCGGGTTCGACGCCCGGGTCACGGCATCGGGTCGGACGGCGGCGGGCATCAACTGGGCCGACCTGGAAGTGTCGCCCACCGATGCGGGCATTTCCGTGCGCATCGAGGCGACCGACCGGGCCGATCCGGTCCGCGACATCCACGTCTGGATGCCCGACTGGCAGGGCCGGCGGTTCGCGGGCGAGCGGTGGCAGCCGGGCGCCGGCTTCTCACCGTTTCACCCGCTGTTCCTCGAGCGGCTCGCCCCGTTCGACGTGATCCGCTTCATGGGAATGCAGGAGACGAACACGTCCGAGATCGTGACGTGGGCGGATCGCCGAGATGCGGGGGCCGCTCGACAAGGCTCCGGGCCGACTGGCTCCCCGAGTGAGCCGCTCGTCAACGGCCTGTCGCTCGAATACATGGTGCAGTTGGCCAACGATCTCGATGCCGACCCCTGGTTCAACATGCCGCACATGGCCGACGACGGCTTCGTCGCGAACTTCGCCGCCTATGTCCGCGACCATCTCGAGCCCGGCCGCAAGGTCTACGTGGAGTGGGCCAACGAGGTCTGGAACTTCGGCTGGGGATTCGAGGCCTCGCAGTGGGTGGCCGGGCAGCTGGCCCTGCCCGAGAACGACGGCCTCGACCACTGGCAGGTCGCCGGGCGGGAGGCGAAGCGCGACCTGGATATCTGGTCGACCGTGTTCACCGGCCAGCAGTCACGGCTGGTGCGCGTGGCCGCCGGCTGGGCAGCGGTCGACTGGGTCACGAACCGGATCGCCGAGAGCATGGGCGGATCCTTCGACGCGATCGCCGTCGCCCCATACATCACACCCACGGATGCCCAGCGGGAGTCCTACTCGGCGGCGACCACCGTCGACCGCGTCCTCACCGACACGCGGGCCAACATCGCCGCCTCGGTGGAGTGGGTGGCGACTCACGATCGCCTCGCCCGCGAGTGGTCGGGGCGGCTTGGCCGCGACATCGGCCTCGTGGCTTACGAGGGCGGGCCCCACCTTGACGGCCGCAGCGCGGCCTATCAGGGGGCGTTTTACGCGGCCACCAACGACCCGCGGATGGGCGACATCGTTCGCGACTATCTCCGGGCGGTCGATGCCGCCGGCCTCGACGTGTACGTCGACTTCCAGTTCACGGGAGCGGCCGGTGCCGCCCCCTGGGGCGACTTTGCCAAGCTGCATCGGATGGACGAACCGCTGGCCGAGGCCCACCGCTACCGGGCCGTGGTGGCTGCCGCCGACGGGTCGCTCTGGGGCGCGCCTCCTTCGCAACCCCCACCACCACCGTCGGGGCCGCCCCAGTTCGCGGTCACGGGCAGCTCGCTCGTGGAGGGTCACTCGGGTCGCCGCTGGCTCACCTTCACGATCACGCTCTCGCACGCCTGGACCCGACCGACGAGCGTGGGCTGGGCGACGAGCAACGGCTCGGCGGTGGCCGGGCGCGACTACGTGAAGGCCGCGGGCCGGATCGCATTCGCCGTCGGGCAGACCGTCCGCACCATTCGCGTGGCGGTGATCGGTGAACGCCTCCGCGAGGCCGACGAACGGTTTCACGTCGGCCTCGGGGCGCCGGTCAATGCCAGGCTCTCGACCACCGCCAGGCTGGCGTGGGGCACGATCCTCGACGATGACCGCCCCGCCCCTGCCGCCCAATCCCTGTTTGCCGCGCTCGTGGCGGCGGCCGTGGAAACCGACTCCAGATCCGGCTCACGGTGAGTTCGCTTCGCGCGGCGGGGCGATCCGCGTACAATCCCGAAATGGACACTACGCTCTTTCATCGCGCCGACACCATCCGGGCCCGACTGCTCCAGCTGCGGGACTCTCTTTGACTGGGAAGGCCGCAAGCGATCCGCCACGCGTCTCGAAGAAGCGATGGCCGGGGCCGACTTCTGGAGCAACTCAGAAAAAGCGCAGGCCACCGTTGCGCAGCTCAAGGGGGTCAACTCGATCCTCAAGCCGCTCGACGAGGCGCTGGCCGTCGGCAACGACCTCGGGGCGCTCGCTGAGCTGACCCGTGAGGACGAGTCGCTCGAGAGTGATCTCGCGACCGAGACGGCCCGGCTGGAGAAACTGGTGGATGCCCTCGAGCTGGCCTCGCTGCTCTCCGGCCCGCACGACTCGAGTGATGCACTCGTCTCGATCCATGCCCGCGACGGCGGTACCGACGCCAACGACTGGGCCGAGATGCTCCTGCGGATGTATTCGGCCTGGGCCAACAAGCACGACTGCTCGGTCGAACTGCTCGACCGCCAGGACGACGAGGTGGCCGGTATCCAGAGTGCCACCGTTGCGATCCGCGGGCCCTGGGCCTACGGCTACCTCAAGGGGGAGACGGGGATTCACCGGCTCGTCCGCATCAGCCCCTTCAACTCGGAAGGCAAGCGGCAGACGAGCTTCGCGGCCGTCGACGTCTCCCCGGAGATCGCCGACGACGACACCGAGGTCGAACTCAACGACGAGGACATCCGCGAGGACGTGTTTCGCGCCAGCGGCGCCGGCGGCCAGCACGTCAACAAGACCTCGAGCGCCATCCGCCTGACGCACTTCCCCACCGGTATCGTGGTGCAGTGTCAGAGCGAGCGGAGCCAGCACAAGAACCGGGCCACCGCGATCAAGATGCTGCGAGCCCGGATCGCGCGGCTCCAGGAGGAGCAACGGGAAGCGGAGCAGGCGGCCCGCTACAAGGAGCAGCCCAAGACCGGGTTCGGTTCGCAGATCCGCAACTACTTCCTGCACCCCGACCAGCGGGTCAAGGATCAGCGGACGGGCCACTATGTCGGCAGCTTTCAGAGCGTCCTCGACGGCAACCTTGACGGATTTCTCGATGCCTACCTCCGCTGGAAGGCCGGTGGTGGCGCCCCGGCCGCCGGCGACGACGCGTAGCCCCGGACAGGGCCTGGCTCGGCATGCTGGACGCCCCGCGCCCGGCGGGCTACAGTCTTGTCTCACGGAACAGTCCACCCCCCCGGAACCCCCATGGCGGAAAAAGAAGAGGCACTGGAGGTCGAAGGCGTCGTCACGCAGGCCCTGGCCAACACGCGGTTTCGCGTCCAGATCGCCGGCGGTCACATTGTCAACGCCCACGTGGCCGGCCGGATGCGGAAGAACTTCATCCGCATCGTGCCGGGCGACAAGGTGAAGGTCGAACTCTCCCCCTACGACCTGACCAAGGGTCGGATCACGTTCCGAGAACGCTGATTACACGGCTGCACGGCCATCTATGGCCCGTGCAGCCTTGGCGGCCTTCGGCCGC
>CAMCPF010000342.1 GCA_945876515.1 Candidatus Kuenenia stuttgartensis | reverse complement strand
GTCCCCTGGCGAGTCTGGCATTTGACGATTTCGTCCGCGAAGCGAGGCTCGTGATCGAGCCGGTCGATGAGCCGCAGGTCCGGCTCGCGCGGGCCGCCTACCGCGCCTTCGGCCGCGGTTCCGGCCATCCGGCGGGGCTGAACTTTGGCGACTGCTTCAGCTACGCGCTCTCGAAACTGCGGGACGAACCGCTTCTCTTCAAGGGGGGTGACTTCCCCGAGACCGATGTCCGACCCGCCCTGAACGGAGCCGCCGAAGGCTGACCCGCTGGCACCCATGCGCACGATCGAGATCTACGACACCACGCTCCGCGACGGCTCCCAGGGGGAGGGCGTCAACTTCTCCCTCGAGGACAAACTGGCAATCGCCCGACGGCTGGCCGAGGTGGGCGTGGACTACATCGAAGGGGGCTACCCGCTCTCGAATCCCAAAGACGCCCAGTTTTTCGCCCGTGTCCGCGGGCTCGATCTAGGCCGCTCGCAGGTGGTCGCCTTCGGCATGACCCGCCGCCGCGGCATGTCCGCGGCCGACGACCCCGGGATGAAGGCCCTGCTCGAGGCGGCCACGCCCGTCGTCACGATCGTGGGCAAGACCTCGGCCTTCCACGTGGCCGAGGTGCTCGGCGTGTCCCGCGAAGAAAACCTCGCCATGATCGGCGACACGATCGCCCACCTCGTGGCCGCGGGCCGCGAGGTTTTCTACGACGCCGAGCACTTCTTCGACGGCTGGAAGCTCGACCCGGCCTACGCCGCCGAGACACTTCTTGCCGCGGCCCGGGCCGGCGCTACGCGGATCGTGCTCTGCGACACCAACGGTGGCACGCTCCCGGACGAGGTGGCGCCGCTCACCAAGGCCGCCGCTGCCGCGCTCGCCGCGGCGGGCACTCCCGTCGCGCTCGGCATCCATTGCCACAACGACTGCGACCTCGCCGTGGCCAACACCCTCGCCGGCGTCGCGGCGGGAGCCGTGCAGGTGCAGGGCACGATCAACGGGATCGGCGAGCGGTGCGGCAACGCCGACCTCGTGTCGGTCGTCGCCAACCTTGCCCTCAAGTTGCCGGGGCACTCCGTGCTCGGCGGCACGGGCACCGCCCACCTGACCGAGCTGTCGCGGTTCGTCTACGAGACGGCCAACATGTCGTATCGGCCGGGGCAGCCCTTCGTGGGCGCGAGCGCCTTTGCGCACAAGGGCGGGATGCACGTCCACGCAGTCGCCAAGGCGGCCGAGTCATACGAGCACATCCCGCCCGAGGCCGTGGGCAACTCCCGCCGCGTACTCGTCAGCGAGCTCTCGGGCCGGTCCAACATCGCGGCCCTCGTCACCCGCCCCGACGTCAAGAATGACCGGGCGCTCCTCGACAAGGTGCTGGCCGAGGTCTGCCGGCTCGAGAACGAGGGTTGGCAGTTCGAGGCGGCCGGGGCATCATTCGACCTGTTGGTAGACCGGCTGGCGGGCACGTTCCAGCCCCTGTTTTCCCGCGACCACTACAACGTGGACGTCGAGAGCCGGGGGGAAGGTGACATCCGCACGCTGGCCACCGTGAAGCTGCTCGTGGCGGGCGGTCCACGACACGAGGTTGCCGAGGGAGACGGCCCAGTCAACGCCCTCGATGCGGCGCTCCGCAAGGCGCTGGAGCCTGTCTATCCCGCCCTCACGCGGATGCACCTCGTGGATTACAAGGTCCGCGTGATCAATGCCCAGGAAGGCACGGCCGCGAAGGTCCGCGTCTCGATCGAGAGCACCGACGGCGAGCGGGTCTGGGGCACCGTGGGCGTGAGCGAGAACGTGATCGAGGCCTCGTGGCTCGCGCTCGCCGACGCATTTCATTTCTTCCTGGCGAGCGTGCGGTGAGCCAGCCGGACCAGCCCACACCGTTCGTACCGAACCCGGCTCGGCTCCCCGACGTCGGCTTCATCGGCACCGGCATCATGGGCGGGAGCATGGCCGGGCACCTGCTTGCCGCCGGCCACCGGCTGCACGTCTTCAACCGCACGCGGTCGAAGGCCGAACCGCTCGTCGCGCGAGGTGCGGTCTGGCACGGCTCCCCCGCCGCCGTGGCCGCCGCGGCCGACGTGGTGGTCACGATGCTGGGTGAGCCCGTCGACGTCGAGCAGGTCTACTTCGGTGACAGCGGCCGGAATCCGGCCGGGCAGGGAGTGATCGCCGCCGCCCGGGCCGGCACGCTGCTCATCGACATGACCACGTCGAGCCCGGTCCTTGCCGCGCGCATCGCCTCCACGGCGGCCGACCGTGGCCTCGCCGCGCTCGACGCACCGGTTTCGGGCGGCGACCTCGGGGCGCGGACCGCGGCGCTCGTGATCATGGTCGGCGGCGACCCAAAAGCCTTCGCCCGGGCCCGCCCGCTCTTCGACCTTTTGGGCCGCTCAGCCACGCTCCTCGGGCCCGCGGGCTCGGGGCAGCGGTGCAAGCTCGCCAACCAGGTGGCCGTGGCCGTGGGGATGGTGGCCTGGTGCGAGGCGCTGGCCCACGCCCGGGCGGGCGGCCTCGACCCCGCGGTCGTCCAGCAGGTGATCGCCGGCGGCGCCGCGGGCAGTTGGGCCCTCACGAACCTGGCGCCGCGGGCCCTCGCCGGCGACTTCGCGCCGGGCTTCCTCGTGCGCCACATTCTCAAAGACATCCGCTTGGCCCGGGAGGCAGCGGCCGACGACGCCGTGAGCTATCCCGGCCTCGCGGTGGCCGAGCGGCTGTATCAGGAGCTGGCCGAATCCGGGCACGGCGACCAAGGCACGCAAGCCCTCTGGGCGTACTCCGCGAGCGGGTCATCGACAGCGCCGGGTTCGTGACGTCCGCCTCGCGTATCCGACTCGGGCGTCGGTGCCCGCCTATTCGACCGGCCCCGCGAGCACGCGGTCGTTGTCGCTGTCGGCGATGACGAGCCGCCCCGCCGGATCGAGCGCACAGCCATGGGGCCGGGCGAGTTCGGTAGCGAGGAGGTTGGCCCCGATCGCCGTGCCCTTTCGCGTCGGCCTGCCTGCCACGAGCTCGATCAGGCCGGTGGAGGGATCCCAGCGGCGGATGCAGTGGTTTTCGGTGTCGGCGATCAGCACCCGGCCCCGCTGGTCGAGCGACACATACTTCGGGCCTGCCAGGAGCGCGTCACGACCGGGTCCGCCATCGCCGCCGTAGCCGGCCTTGCCTAATGGATTGACGACCGTGCGCACCACCCCCTTCTCGATCGCCACGAGGGCGTTGCCCTCGCGGAGCGCGAGATAGATGGTGCCGTCGGCGGCCTGGCAGGCGGCCCGCGGTCCGGCCAGAGGCGTCTCGACCGCGGGCACGCCGTCCACCGGCCTGCCCCCCTTCCCGTTGCCCGCGATCGTGGTCACCTTGGCCGTCGCGAGGTCGATGCGTCGCAGCCGTGAGTTCTTGATGTCGGCGACGAGCAGCGCCTGCGCGTCGGGGGTGAGCGACGCGCAGTAGGCCTGGTTGAACTCGGCCCGCTCCGCCGGACCGCCATCGCCGAAAAACCCGGGCGATCCAGTGCCGGCCACCACCCGCACCGTGCGGGTCTCCGGGTCGAAGGCCCGGATCCTGTGTGAGAACGTGTCGGCCACGTACACGATCCCGTCGCGGCCGACCGCCACGTCGTGTAGCCCGTGAAACCGAACCTCGGCCGCCGCCGTCGCCTGGTCGGTGGGAGCCTTCCCGTCCGGTGAACTCGAGGCGTAAAACACCCCTGCGACGAACTCCACTCCGGACCCCTGGCCTCCCGGCTTGGCGATGCGAAACAGGCGGTTGCCCCGGCCATACTCGACGCC
>CAMCPF010000341.1 GCA_945876515.1 Candidatus Kuenenia stuttgartensis | reverse complement strand
CCGAAACACGGCGCGGAGCAGGGAAAAATCCAGTGGGATTGTCCATCCAAGGGTGAGCGGGCGCACTAGTCCAACAGGATGGCCAATAAAAAGTAGAGAATAACCTCTTTTTTGTGGGCAAGGCAAGCCCTGCCTGGCGAAAATGCCGGGGCGGCTGGCGGCTGACGCTTGCCGCCGTGCCATTGGCCGACCTATCCTTGGCCTGGTCCCAAAGGGAGGTCTGGCGATGGCCACAATGCCTGGCGAACTCATGACGCGGCACCGGCTCACGGTGGATGACTACCACCACATGGCTGAGTCGGGCATCCTCGGTCCGAACGACCGTGTCGAACTGATCGCGGGGGAGGTGCTCGACATGTCGCCGATCGGAAGCTTGCACGCGGCCCTCGTGGCCGCATTGAGTGACTATCTGGGCCGACTCGCGGCAGGTCGGCTGACCGTCTGGTCACAAAATCCCATCCGTCTCGATGACTCCAGCGAGCCACAGCCCGACATCGCGCTCGTCAAACCCCGACCCGACTTCTACGCCGCCGCCCATCCGGGTCCTGCCGACACGCTTCTGGTAATCGAGGTGGCCGAGTCGAGCCTGGCCTACGACCTCGGCGTCAAGGTGCCGCTCTACGCCCGCCACGGGATCCCGGAAGTTTGGGTGATCGACGCCGCGACGCGGACCACGCATCGGTTCCGCAAGCCGCGACCGGAGGGCTACTCCGAGCAGGGCATGATCACGCCCGAAGAGCCGCTGGCCTGCCTGGCCCTGCCGGGCGAAGCGAAAAACCTGGCGACCATCCTGCGGCTCGGGCAATCCGAAAGGGTCTGACCGCTGATCGCCGGGGCGATCGCTTGCGACCCCGACGACTCCGGGGACTGAATCACCCTGGCTGGCCGGCCTTGTCGGCGACCGTGTGCTCACTCCCGCCGGAAAGCCGCTTTCGGTTCGGAGCCTTCCCAAGCCGGTGATGCCCTGCAGCCCGTGAGCATCGTCGATGCCCTGCATACCGACCGGGAGGAATAGCACCGCTGCGGTATTGGGATGCGTCGGCGATCGTGCGGCTGGAGCGAGCTGGGTCGGTTACGCCGCGGCAGGCGTCCCAGGCCATTGAGGTCCTCCGTGCTCTCGCTTCCGGTTGGAATGAGATCCCGCCCGTTGAATCGGTGCGGGAGACCACCGACCGACCGGGGCAACCTCGTTCAGGTGCACGACGACCGCGACGTCTTCCACGCTTCGGCATCGGCCAACGGCGTGGCTCAGGCTTTCGCCCCGGGCGACTTCAGATACGCCACCAGGAAGCGGGTAATCTCCCGCACGAGTGGCTTTGTGGCCATCGGCACTCCGCTCACCTCCTGGTTGTCGAACATCACCTGCTGCACCATGGCGGCAAACGTCAGCCGCCAGGCCACGTCGACGGTGGTCGAGGGGCGGGGGTGAGCGATCTCCTTGCGGTAGCGGAGCACGAGCGACGTGAAGATGGCGGCAAACATCGCGTTTGCCTCAATCCCCTGGGCCCGCAGGGCCTTATCGCCTGACCGGTGGAAGACGAAGAACCGGGCGGAGTTGCGGTGCTCGTGCACCGTGGCCACGACCCGTGTGAGAAACACCTCGATCGCACCGGCCAGGGTCTTCTCGCCGGCGGCCGCTGCGACCGCCGCCTGCGTGGCCTCGCCGAACCGCTCGAGAAACCGCTCGTGCATCGCCTGCAGCAGCCCGTCGCGATCGCCGAACCGGCCGTAGAAGTTGCCCATCGACCCGTCGGCCCGTTTGACGACCGCATCGACCGTGAGCGCATCGGCCCCGCCCTCGGCGAACACGGCCTCGGCGGCATCGAGCATGCGGGCCGTCGAGCGAATGCTGCGGGCCTGCTGTGGTTTACGAACCGTTTTTTTTGCGGGCATGAATCGGGGGTGTGAAGCCGTTTTCGAGCGAGCCAGAACGGGGGCAGGTCACCTTACCCAGCGACCCCAAGCGATCACAAGCGGCAGGCCATGGAGCACGGTGCCCAGCCTGGGGATCGGACGGACAGCCTTCAGGAAGGCGTGTCGTCGCCCGACTGACCGGAATGTTCGCGGGCACCGGCGGCGAGCAGCGGGCGAGTCCGCGGCTTGCCGCTTAGCGGCTTGTCACCGGCAGGTCGAACCGGTCGAGGTTCATCACCTTGGTCCAGGCGGAGATGAAGTCGGCCGCGAACTTTTCTCCGGCGTCGTCGCTGGCGTAGACCTCGGCGATGGCGCGGAGCTGGGAGTTCGATCCGAACACGAGGTCGGCCCGGCTGGCCGTCCACTTCACCTGGCCTGTCGTCCGATCGCGGCCCTCGAAGAACTGATCGCACTTGGGCGAGGGCTTCCACTCGGTGCGCATATCGAGCAGGTTCGTGAAGAAGTCGTTGGTAAGCGTGCCGGGCCGGTCGGTGAACACGCCCATGGATCCAAGCAGCCCTGAGCCCGTGGTGGCGCCGAGCACCCGCAGGCCGCCGACGAGCACCGTCATCTCCGGGGCCGAGAGCGTCAGCAGCTGCGCCCGATCGACGAGCAGCTCCTCGGCCGGCCGGTCGATCTCCCGCGGCAGATGGTTGCGGAAGCCGTCGGCCCTCGGCTCGAGCACCGCGAAGGACGCGGCGTCGGTGAGCTCCGCCGTGGCGTCGGTGCGGCCCGGGGCAAAGGACACCGTCACCTCATGGCCCGCGTCTCGTGCGGCCTTCTCGACCGCCGCCGTGCCGCCGAGCACGATCAGGTCGGCGAGCGAGATCTTCGTGCCGTCGGCCTGAGCGGCATTGAACTCCCGCTGGATGCGGGTGAGCACCTCGAGCACCCGGGCGAGCTGCTCGGGCTCGTTGACCGCCCAATCCTTCTGGGGCGCCAGGCGGATGCGCGCGCCGTTGGCGCCTCCCCGCTTGTCGCTGCCGCGGAAGGTCGAGGCCGAGGCCCAGGCCGTCTTGACGAGGTCGGCCACCGACAGGCCGGAGGCAAGGATTTTCGTTTTGAGCGCCGCGATGTCGGCGGCATCGACGAGGGGGTGATCGACCGCCGGCACCGGATCCTGCCAGCGCTGCGCCGGCGGCACCTCGGGGCCCAGCAGCCTCGACACGGGCCCCATGTCGCGGTGGGTGAGCTTGTACCAGGCCTGGGCGAAGGCCCGCTCGAACTCTTTCGGGTGCTCGTGGAACCGCTTGGCGATCGGGGCGTAGGCCGGATCGACCTTGAGGGCGAGGTCCGTGGTGAACATCATGGGCGCGTGCGACTTGGAGTCGTCGTGGGCGTCGGGCACCGTCCCCTTGGCCGACTCGTCCTTCGGCGTCCACTGCCAGGCGCCGGCCGGGCTCTTGGTCAGCTCCCACTCATAGCCCAGGAGATTGTCGAAGTAGTCGTTCGACCAGGTCGTGGGCGTGGAGCTCCAGGCGCCCTCCAGGCCGCTGGTGATCGTGTCGGCTCCCTTGCCCGTGCGGAAGCGGTTCTTCCAGCCGAGGCCCTGCTCCTCGAGCGGGGCTGCTTCGGGCGCGGGGCCGACGTTGTCGGCGGGGCCTGCGCCGTGCGACTTGCCGAACGTGTGGCCGCCGGCGATCAGGGCCACCGTCTCCTCGTCGTTCATCGCCATCCGCTCAAAGGTCTCACGGATGTCGCGGGCCGCGGCCAGCGGGTCGGGCTTGCCGTTGGGGCCCTCTGGGTTCACGTAGATCAGGCCCATCTGGACGGCGGCCAGCGGGTTGTCGAGTTGTCGGTCGCCGGCATACCGCTGGTCGCCGAGCCACTCGGTCTCCGGCCCCCAGTCGACGTCGTTCTGCGGCTCCCAGACGTCCGCCCGGCCGCCGCCGAAGCCGA
>CAMCPF010000340.1 GCA_945876515.1 Candidatus Kuenenia stuttgartensis | reverse complement strand
TTGGTCGCAGGGCTACGCCGAATTGTTCGCCGGCCCGGTGGTCGACCTCGTCGCGGCAATCGACGCTGGCTGGCCGCTCGAGCCGGCGATCGTTCGCTGCCACCTGCGGCAACTGGCCCGTTGCCCCGACTCGCTCATCGGTCGCCGCTGCGGGCCGGCCGCCGCCGCAGAGGTCTCGGCCCGCGCCGCAGCCCTCGTGGCCCGCGAGCCTGCCACCCCCGCCGCCCCCGACTGGCTCGCCGCAGTCGCGGCGTTCGACGCCTCGCTCCGGGCGCCACGCCGGCTCAACCCAGGCACCACCGCCGACCTGATCGCCGCGGCCCTCTATATTCTGCTGCGAGACGGCCGGCTCGCTGCCTCCCTCACCACCCCGCTCCCGCAGGCTCGAAGGCCATGACCGACCGCGCCCCCGTGGACCACTACCAGATCCAGCTCCGCAAGGCCGTGCACGTCTTCTGCGCCGGCCACTTCATCACCCTCGCCGACGACCTCTGCGAGCCGGTGCACGGCCACAACTGGACGGTCGGTGTGGATGTCGAGGGCTGTCCCGACCCGCACGGCATGGTGATCGACTTCATCGCCCTGCGGGACGCCGTGACGGCGATCGTCGCCGGGCTCGACCACAAGATGCTGCTGCCCACGGCCAACCGGTTCCTGGCAGTCGAGACAGCGATGGGCCCGCTCGGCGGCGCGGAGGTGACGGTACGGTTCGCCGATCGCCGCTGGGTGTTCCCGGCGCCGGAATGCGTGCTCTTGCCGGTGGCCAACACCACCGCCGAGTGGCTCGCGGGCTGGATCGGCGGCCGACTGCTCGAGTCGCTCGCGGCCGGGGGAACCCCGCTCCCCGGCGCGGTCCGCGTGACGGTGGACGAGTGCCTCGGCCAGTCGGCCGTCTGGGAACGCCGCGCAGCTCCTTGAGCGGCCTGACGCCGGGCACAAGGCGCCGCGGCTCAGGCCTCGGCCACGGCGAGCTTGCCCGCGGCTTCGAGCGCCAACGAGAGCGACCCGCCCGCGACCCGCACCCGCATCAACCCCGCGCCGTCGGGATTGCGTTCCACCTCGCCGACGGTGCCGAGCGCCAGGCCGCACTCGGTCAGATAGCGGAGGAACTCCGGCGACTGGTCGAGCACCCGCGCCAGCCGGAAGCCGGTGCCCGACCCGCAGTCGGCCAGTGACCGCGGCGGCGGATCCTCACCGTCACCGAGGGTGTGGGCGTCGGCCGGTGGGATCGGGTCGCCATGCGGATCGACCTCGGGCCGGCCCAGAAAGACGTCGATCCGTTCCACGAGCAGGTCGCTCACGGCGTGTTCGAGGTGCTCGGCCTCGTCGTGCACCTCGTCCCAGGTCATGTCGAGGGTCCGCATCAAGAAAAGTTCGATCAGCCGGTGACGACGGATGACCCGCAGGGCGAGCATCCGGCCCGCGCGGGTGAGCGCCACGCCCTCGTAGGGCCGATGGGTCGCCAGCCGCGCCGCGTCGAGCGTCTTGAGCATGCTGGTCACCGTACCCGGGGAGACACCCAGGGTCGTGGCGATCTGCCCCGTGCTGGCCGGCCGCCCGTCCTGGGATGCCGTGAGTTGGTAGATCGTCTTGGCGTAGTTCTCGACGGTCAGGCTGGCCACGGGAGAACGGGCTCCTGCAGAGGTGGGAGGCGGGATCCGGCGGTGGCGCGCCGCCTCGTTGCCGCGTGACCGCCGGGGAGGCATCATGTCCGCGGCGGACATTATGGCCGCACCGGGAGAACGATGCATGGGCCTGAACGAGCGGGGCTACGAGATCGCCGAGGCAATGGTGCGCGGCGCCGACTCCCTCGCGCTGGTCTGCCACCAGCGGGCCGGGGTGCGGGTGCTCGACTGCGGCGTCGCCGCGGCCGGCTGCCACGAGGCCGGCCTGGGAATGGCCCGCGTGGCCCTCGGGGGAGCCGGTTCCGTCTCGCTCCTGCCGGCGACCGCAGCAGCGGACGAGGCGGCCTGGCCGGGCTGTCCGCTGCCGACCATCCAGGTGACGAGCGACCGGGCTGTGGCCGCCTGTCTGGCCGCCCAGTACGCCGGCTGGAAGGTGTCGGCGGAAGGCTACTTCGCGATGGCCAGCGGCCCGATGCGGGCGGCGATCGGCAAGGAGGACCTGTACGACGACATCGGCCTGCGGGAGCGGCCGGCGGTGGCGGTCGGCCTGCTCGAAGCGTCGCGACTTCCACCGGCCGACATCTGCCGCGATCTCGCCACCGCGGCGGGAGTGCCGCCGGAAAACCTGCTGCTGCTCGTGGCCCGCACCGCCAGCCCGGCCGGCACGCTCCAGGTGGCCGCCCGCTCGCTCGAGACGGCGATCCACAAACTCCACGACCTTGGCTTCGATCTCGGACGGATCCGGGGTGGCTCGGGTACGGCGCCCCTGCCTCCCGTCGCGGCCGACGACCTGACGGCGATCGGCCTCACGAACGACGCGATCCTGTATGGCGGAAGCGTGGTGCTGGAAGTGGAAGGCGCCGCCGCCGCGGTGGCCGAACTCGGCCCGACCTCGGTGAGCCGCGCCTCGCCCGCCTTCGGCCAGCCCTTCAAGACCGTCTTCGAGGCGGCCGGCCGCGACTTCTACGCGATCGACCCGGCGCTCTTCGCTCCGGCGCGGATCGAGTTCGTCGACGTCGCCACCGGCAGGCGGCAGGTGTTCGGCGGCGTCGAACCGGAGATCGTCGTGGCCTCGTTCGCCGCCGGCGGCCGATGACCCGGCGGGCCTGCATCATCGGTGAGCCCGGCGGCTGGCATGCCCGGCGACTGGCCGCCGGCCTCGTATCCCGCGGGCTCACGGCTGCGATCGTTCGCTGGCAGGCCCTGTGGGCGGCGGTCGCCCTCGACGGCCCACGGTTCGGACCGCCGGAGGTCGCCGCCGCCGACGTGATCGCCGTCCGGGGTATGCCGGGCACATCGCCGGCCGATGCGCGGCTCGAAGAGGTGATCCTGCGGATGGACGTGCTTGGCCGCCTCGCCGCCGCGGGCACGCCCGTGGTCAATCCCCCGCGGGCGCTCGAGATTGCGATCGACAAGTATCTCACGCTCGCTCTTCTGGCCGAGGCCGGCCTGCCCGTGCCACGGACGCTCGTCGTCCAAGATGCGGCCTCGGCTGCACTGGCCCGCGCACGGCTCGGCGGAGACTGCGTGATCAAGCCGCTGTTCGGCTCGCGGGGCCGAGGGCTCGTGCGCGTAGCGGCTGGTGACGCGAGCGACCTGACGACCGGGACCGGTGGCGTGGTCTACATCCAGGAGTTCGTCCCGCATCTCGGCTGGGACGTGCGGGTGCTGGTGGTCGGCGAGCGGCTGTTTGGGATGCGCCGCCACGCGGCCCCCGGGGAGTGGCGGACCAACCTGGCCCTCGGCGGCCGCGCCGAGCCTCTGGCGTTACCGGAGGAATGGGCGACCCTGGCCCGCCGAGCAGCCAACGCCGTGGGGGCACCACTGGCCGGGGTCGATCTGCTGCCAGCCGACGACGGGCGGGTCCTGATCCTGGAAGTGAATGCCGTCCCGGGCTGGCGGGGGCTCGAGTCGGTCGTCGGCCCGGAGGTCGCCGAGGCCGTCGCCGACCATGTGGCCGCCGCCAGCCGGGTGTGAAGCTGGGCAAACCCTCGGGCTTGAGCCCCGTTTCGTCCGGCGTTGCGAGCCGGACAATTGGGATCTGCGACACGGTCGCCCTGCGCGATTTCTGGGCAGCCAACCCACTGCCTCGCGGCCAGGCAGGCCTGCTCGATTGCGAGTCAGGACTGCCTCTCTGGCCGCAAGTCCTTGCGCAGCAAGCACTTCATGCTGTCACTTGACCGCCGACGAAAGGTTTTTCAGTCGGTGACC
>CAMCPF010000339.1 GCA_945876515.1 Candidatus Kuenenia stuttgartensis | reverse complement strand
TCGGGGTCCGGAGTGGGGTCGGGGTCCGGAGTGGGGTCGGGGTCCGGAGTGGGGTCGGGGTCCGGAGTGGGATCGGGGTCCGGAGTGGGATCGGGGTCCGGAGTGGGATCGGGATCCGGAGTGGGATCGGGATCCGGAGTGGGGTCGGGGTCCGGAGTGGGATCAGGGTCCGGTGTGGGGGAGTTGAGCGTGACCGTGAACTGCTGCTCGGTGAAGTCACCGGGATCGAAGACCGAGGCAGCCCGGACCGTGATCGTGGCGACGCCTGCTCCGGCGTCGGCGTAATCGACGACCAGGCTGCCATCGGCGCCGACCGTGGCCGTCGCTACCCCGACGTCGCTCGATGCCGCCGTGTAGACGAGCTCGCCGACCTGGCTCACCGACGTGATCGTGACCAGATTTTCGCGGGTGACGGCACCGGGGTCTGCGAGGCCCGTCGCGGGCATCTCGTCGAACGGCGAGTTGAAGTTGTACCGCGGTAGGGCCGCGATCGCATCGACCACCGTCATGCCGTCGCCGAGCACGCGGGCAAAGGCGGTGAAGCCGCCGTTCTGGGCGTCGAGGTTGCCCGAGTTGTCGGCCAGGTTGAAGAAAAACTGATTGGTCGCGCTGTTCGGGTCACCGCCCAGCTTGGCCATCGCCAGCGTGCCCCGGATGTTCGTGTTGCCCGGCTCGTTCTCGAGTTGGGCGAACTGCGGGATCGCATCGACCAGCGACGAGCCCGACTCGGTCAGCGCGAAGCCGCCCCCCTGGACGACGAAGCCGGGCACGGAGCGGTGGATGACGGTGTTGGTGTAGCGACCGGCATCGAGGTAAGCCAGGAAGTTGGCCGCGGTCAGCGGCGTAGTCCGTGTGCGGCCTTCACCCGCAGCATCGAACAGCTCCGCATAGATGTCAGCGCCGATGTTGTTCGAGAACCGGACGACCGTGCCGGTGACCCCCGCCAAGTCGAAGGCCGCCCCCAGATCGATCACCGCCGACGCGGCGCCGGCATCGACCGTGAAGTCGGGCAGCGGCTGGACGACGTCGATCGCCAGAAGGCGGCGGGTTTCGAGCTGCTCCAGGCGGCCGAACGGCCGGCGGCGGGGGTGACGACGACGCTGGACCATGGTGCCGAATCCTCGGGCGAACGCTCGTAGTACGGTCGCCGCCCCACCCGACCGGGCCGTCGCGAAGACCTATTATGAGACTATCTACGCGGCTCGGCCGCCGCCAGTTCGCGGTCACGGCCGAAGCCATCCCAAGTGTCTATCGGCCGCCGCGGCGCTTTTCGACAGCCCGCACGAGCGCGGCCCCCATATCGGCCGGGCTGTCGGCGATCTCGATGCCGGCGTCGGTCAGGGCGGCGAGCTTGGCCTCGGCCGTGCCCTTACCCCCGGAGATGATCGCCCCGGCGTGGCCCATCCGCTTGCCCGGCGGGGCCGTCCGGCCGGCGATGAAGGCGGCCACGGGCTTGGTCACGTGGTGCTTCACGAACTCGGCCGCCTCCTCCTCGGCGCTGCCGCCGATCTCCCCCATCATCAGGATCGCGTGGGTGTCGGGGTCGGCCTGGAAGAGCTTCAGGATGTCGATGAAGGAGGAGCCCACGAGCGGGTCGCCCCCGAGGCCCACGCAGGTGCTCTGACCGTGGCCGAGCTGCGTCAGCTGCCAGACCGCCTCATACGTCAGCGTGCCCGAGCGGCTCATCACGCCCACGTGGCCGGGGGTGTGGATGTAGCCGGGCATGATCCCGATCTTGCACTCCGCCGGCGTGATCACGCCGGGGCAGTTGGGGCCGATCAGGCGGCTCTGCGAATCCTTCAAGACGGGCAGCACCCGCGCCATGTCGAGCACCGGGATCCCTTCGGTGATCGCCACCACCAGCTCGATCCCGGCCCCGATCGCCTCCAGGATCGCGTCGGCGGCGAAGGCCGGTGGCACGAAGATCATCGTGGCGTTCGCGCCGGTGGCATCGCGGGCCTCGGCGACGGTGTTGAAGACGGGCAGGTCGGCGACGGTCTCGCCCCCCTTTCCCGGTGTCACGCCGCCCACCATCCGGGTGCCGTAGTCGAGGCAGCCCCGGGTGTGAAACTCACCGACCTTGCCGGTGATGCCCTGGCAGATGACCCGGGTGTCGCGGTTGACGAGGATGCTCATGGGTTGAAACAGCCGAAGGCTGGCGGGGTGGAAGGGAGGGTGATTCAGGCCTGGCCGGCGGCGGCCACGACCTTCTTGGCGGCGTCGGTCAGGCCGTCGGCCGTGATGATGGCCGTGCCGCTCTCGGCCAGGATCTTCTTACCTTCGGCGACCTCCGTGCCTTCGAGCCGCACGACGAGCGGCACCGTGAAGCCGACGGTCTTGGAGGCCTCGACCAAGGCGGTGGCGATCGTGGTGCACCGCATGATGCCGCCGAAGATGTTGACCAGGATCGCCTTGACGTTCTGGTCGGACAGGATGATCCGGAAGGCCTCGGTCACCTGCTTCACGTCGGCTCCGCCGCCGACGTCCAAGAAGTTGGCGGGCTGCCCGCCGTGGAGCTTGACCAGGTCCATCGTGCTCATCGCCAGGCCGGCCCCGTTGACCAGGCAGCCGATCGTGCCGTCGAGCTTCACGTACGAGAGGCCCGCGGCCGCCGCCCGGATCTCGGCCGGCTCCTCCTCGGCCTCGTCGCGGAGGGCGATCACATCCTTGTGGCGATAGAGGGCGTTGTCGTCGAAGGTCATCTTGGCGTCGAGCGCCACGAGTGTGCCATCCTTCGTGAGCACGAGCGGGTTGACCTCGAGCAGCGAGGCGTCGAGATCCACGAAGGCCTGGCAGAGCTTCTTGAAGAAGGTCTCGGCATGCCGCCACGAGGCGGTGGGCAGGTTGAGCTTCGAGGCCAGGAGCCGGGCCTGCCAGCCCGCGAGACCCCGGTCGGGATCAAAGGGCTCGGAGAGGATCAGCTCGGGCGTCTTGGCCGCGACCTCCTCGATGTCCATGCCGCCGGCGGTGCTGGCGATCAGGACGGGCGAGCGGGCGGCCCGATCCACGAGGATCGCGCAGTAGAGCTCGCGGTCGATGGCGCAGCCGCTCTCGACGAACACCTGCCGCACCGTCTGGCCGGCGGGGCCTGTCTGGATCGTGACGAGCGTCTGATTCAGAAGCCCCTTGGCGATCCGCTCGGCGTCGGCCGCGCTCTTGGCGAGCTCCACGCCCCGCTGGCCCGTGCCGGGCACCTGTCCCTTGCCGCGGCCGCCGGCATGGATCTGGGCCTTGACGGCGCAGATGGGCGTGCCGAGGGCCGTGTAGGCGGCGGCCGCTTCAGCGGGTGTCTTCGCCACCTTGCCGGCCAAGACGGGCACGCCGGCGGCGCGCAACAGATCCTTGGCCTGAAACTCGTGAATCTTCATGGCGCGTGAGCCTCGTGCCGGGGCGGGGGTGGGCCGCATGGGGGCGGGATCCAGAGCCGGAAATATCGCAGGAAAACCGGGGGCTGCAACCCGAGGCGAGCGGATTCCGCGGGCAGGATGCCCGCGGCTACACCGCACGGGTCGTGACGGTTGCCTGCCGTAGCGGCGGGCATCTTGCCCGCCGAAACCGGTCGTGATGCCGAGCAAATGCCCGGGGGCCAAGTCCCGCGGCTACGGCGGCCGGCCGCGGTCAGTCGGCCGCCCGTGGCGGCAGGGCGGCGGCCGTGACGGCGGCAGCCCAGGCGGCGGGCGCGGCGGCGGCGAGTGCCGCGGCGTGCCGCTTCGCCGGCTCGAGCGGGCAGGCCATGAGATACCCGGCCACCGCCCGGCGCACGAGCGGGTCGTCGCGGCCGAGGCGATCCCAGAGCGATGCCACGTCCCCCACGCTCGCCCAATGTTGCCAGCGGGC
>CAMCPF010000338.1 GCA_945876515.1 Candidatus Kuenenia stuttgartensis | reverse complement strand
TCACAAGGATGAAGATGCCGGCGCCGCGGTCGGCGGCGGTCTTCACAAAGGGCTCGACGGAGTCGAGGCCGAGGTAGGGGTTTACGGTGAGCGCGTCGGCGGCCCACGGACCGGCGAGCCAGCCGGCGGCGTAGGCCTCGGCGGTGGAGCCGATGTCGCCCCGTTTGCCGTCGGCAAGCACGAGCAGCCCCTTCGCGCGGGCGTGGGCGATCACGCTGGCGAGCGATTGCATCCCATGCGGCCCGAGCGCCTCGAAGCAGGCGAGCTGCGGCTTGACGATCGGCACGAGGCCGGCCACGGCGTCGATCACATCGCGGCAAAAGTCGGTGAAGATGGCCGCGAGGGCGGCTGTGTCGGTGGCGGCGATCCCGGCGGCGCCGAGCGCGGGGGGGAGCGACTCGTGCCGTGGGTCGAGACCGACGCAGGCCGGCGTGCCGTGGGCGTGGATGGCGGCGGTGAGCCGGGCGGCGAATGGGGCGGCGTGTCCGGCGGCGGGCAGGGGGGAGGCAGTCATGGCATCAAGCGATGGGAAGAGGGCTCTGGGTGAAGCTCGACAGATTGTTACAGGAAGTTAGGCGGCCATGTAGCCGCGGGCATCCTGCCGGCGGAATGCGGCTGCGTTTCGTAACCGCGGTCTCCCGCCCGCGAAATCCCGCCGTCCCCCGTGGCCGCGGGCATCCTGCCCGCGGGATGCGGTGTCCGCGCCGCTCCGCAATCGCTCCTCCCGCCGCCCTGCCGGCCATTGGCCTCGGGCCGGCCCGGCGGCGTAGCCTTTCGTTGCCGCAGGGAGCCTCTGCCGCGGCGACCGGCGTGGCATGACCGCCGTACTTTCGATGACCTTGTGGAGGCGATAATGATTCACGTTGACGCGAACCGGCTGGGGGTGGTGGGGGCGGTGGTGATGGCGGTCTGGCACGTGGCGTGGGTCCTGTTGCAGGCGACGGGGCAGTCGCAGCGGGTGATGGACTTCGTGTTTCGGATCCACGGCCTGAAGTCGGACGTGGCCATGGAGCCCTTCGATCCGGGGATGGCGGCGCTGCTGCTCGCGACCACGGCGGTGGCGGGGTCTGTGGTGATGTCGGGTGCGGGCCTGGTGTGGAATCTGATGACGGCCTGGTGCGAGCGGAGCCGGACGGGCGTGGCGACCCGGGCATGAGGCCGGCGGCGAGCCACGCCGGCGGCGAGCCATTGGGCCCCGTGGCCGGGTGTCGCGAGGCGACGTTGAAGCCCGGGCGGGTTTGTGCGATCGTTCTTGGGTCGTCAGTCGAGCCGTGAGAGCGGCCTTGATCGGCGGCGGCTCGGGGCGTGGCGCAGTTTGGCTCGCGCGCTTGACTGGGGGTCAAGAGGTCGCAGGTTCAAGTCCTGTCGCCCCGACTTGGTTCGAAAGCCTTACCGCGAAAGCGGTTCGGATACCCGCCGACGGTCGGCGGTGCCTCCGGGAATCCCAAGTTATTGGGTCAGTTTATTGGGTCTGACCCAATAAACACTTCCGGAGGTCACCTTCATGCCCCGTCGTCGCCAAGGCTCCGTCCCTTCTCTCCAGCGGCACAAGCCGAGCAATCGCGCTCGCGTGTGGATCAAGGGCCGCACCTACTGGCTCGGCAAATGGGGCTCGCCCGAAGCCCAGCTGGCCTACAACCGGCTGATCGCCGAATACCTCGCCACCGGCCGGATCGAGAATGTCCGGCCCGATCCTGCGAGCCAGCCCGTCACCGAGGTCGTCGTCAGTCCCGCACGGCCGACCGTTGCCCGGCAGACGCCGCCCGTGGAAGAGGGCCGCACCTCCGACGCCCTCACCGTCATCGAACTCGTCTCGCTCTACCTCGAGTACTGCCAGACCTACTACCGCGACCCGTCCGGCAAGCAGACGAGCACGTATGGCAACACGCTGCAGGCTTCGCGGGCCCTGCGTCCCTTCGACGACACGCTCGCTTCGAGCTTCGGCCCCAAGCGGCTCGGCATGATCCGTGACTCCGAGGCGGCTGCAGGCCGGCCCCGGGTGGGGTGCAACGCGATCCTCAAGCACGTCCGCCGTGTCTTCCAGTGGGCGGAGTCCCAGGAGCTTGTCCCACGCGGCACCTACAACTCGCTCAAGACGGTCGAGCCGCTCAAGAAGGGGCGGACCGTGGCACCCGAACTGCCGCCGGTCAAACCGATCGACGAGGAAATCGTCGAGGCGACTCTGCCGTATCTCGCCGAGGTGGTCGCAGACATGATCCGGTTTCAGCGGCTCACGGGCTCACGGCCGGGTGAGGTGTGCGGTTTGCGGCCCGCGGACATTGACCGCAGTGGGGCCACGTGGAAGTGGCAGCCACCGACTCACAAGAACAGCTGGCGCGACGCCGACCGCGTGATCATGATCGGTCCTCGGGCCCAGAAGCTCATCCAAAAGTATCTGCTCCGTGATGCGGACGCGTATTGCTTCTCGCCGAAGGAAGCCGAGCGGAAGCGGAGTGCCCTCCGGCGGCTGGCGAGAAAGTCGCCGCTCACGCCATCGCAGCGGAAGCGGAAACCAAAACGCCACGGGCGCCGCCGGCCCCGCGACGCCTACGACACCGCGTCGTACCGCCACGCGATCACGCGGGCGGTGGGGCTGCTCAACAAGGCCCGCAAGGCGGAAGACCCGAAGGCCACGCCGATCCCCGACTGGTCGCCCAACCAGCTGCGGCATGCTGCAGCCACCGAGATCCGGAAGAAGTTCGGCCTCGAGGCAGCCCAGGTCGTCCTCGGTCACTCGACCGCCGACATCACCCAGGTCTACGCGGAGCGGAATCAGGCGCTGGCCGCTCAGGTGATCCGGCAGATCGGCTAGCCGCCATGCTCGGTTTCCCTGGCCGCGATCGCTTCGTGACCCCCGTCAGTTCATCGACGCGGCGACGGGCCGCCTCGATCTGGCTCTGCCGGCGTTCGTTGTGCCGCATGACGTGCGCCGGAGGCTTTGGCGATGCGGCCGGAGCAGACGATTGCCCATTTGGCCGGCGGCGCGTGGACGCATCGATGAACTCATCGATTGCGGCGGCCGTGACGAACCGCTTGCCGCCGATGCAGATGCTGTCGAGTCTCACGCCCTTGCAGCCTTTCAGGCACCAACGCCACAGCGTCGAGACATGCGGCTTCTGGCCGGTGATCCTGCCGAGGTAGGCAGCCGCGTCGGGCAGCGACATCGGCCGGTCTTGGACCAGGCGTTCAAGTGCCCGAGGGCGGCATCGATCCGGGAACGCGGCGTTCGGACGATGTTGGGGGCCGGTCATGATTCACCGTCCTCTAGCCGTATTCATGGACAGGGCTTCTCGTCGTCTGCACGTTCCAGCTTGGATTTGAGCCAGGCTTCGAGGACTTCCATGGGATAGAGCGTGATGCGGTCAAGCCGGATGCACTTGATTTCGCCAGCCCTGACGAGCCGGTTCAGCGTCGACGTGCTGAGCCCGAGGGCCTTGGCCGCAGCCCTAGGGCGGAGCACCAGGCGGCGAGGGCTGCCGGTGGATTTGTCATCGCGAAAGAACGGGTTTTCCTTCGGGATTCTCTCGGGAGAGCGGGGGTAACGGGGCCTAAGCAGCGACTCGCGGTCTCTCATAAAGCGACTCCTTTCAGCGGTGTGACCTGCGATTCATGACGGCTCATGGGGCGTCACGAATCGCTCCTTTCGATCGATGCGGCACATCGTAAGGGCGCCTGTGCGAACCTCGCTTGCGCTTTTTTTGTGACCTGCCCCCCTTAAACGTCGCCACTTTCAGAGAGAGAATCTCCGGTGGCGGAAATCAAGGGAGGGCAAGAGATGCCACGAGGAAAGAAGTTCACTGCGGAGCAGATCATTGGGAAGCTCCGCGAGGCTGAGGTTGGGTTGGCTCA